>CAJKQX010000016.1 GCA_905202125.1 uncultured Prevotella sp. | reverse complement strand
ACGGGTCCTTTTTTTCAGTGCCTTCACTCAGACACACTCAAAGAAACAGTATCTGATATTTGCGAATATTCGTTGTTGTCATTATTAAATCTGAGTGAGTTGGAACAAAATGATGTATGGAGGTTTATGTTAAAAAAGAAGCGCAACGAAATTTGATGAATCATAGTATTTCGTTGCGCTTTCTGTATGTTGTTATCCAACGATAATTGTTTTGTTATTCAGCTTTTGACGGTTGTCTGTATTTGTCGCCGGTTGCTTTCACAAACTCTTTGGCAAAACCTTCAGGGAAGCCTGTGCGTTGTACTCTTGCACCGAGACCTGTCTTTGTGCGTTTGAAATGTCCGTTTTCTTCGGGTTTCACTGCCATATCATTGTATTTGACAATCAGATATGTGGCAAGCGATTTCCATGTATCCAGCATCTCCTGAGCTTGTTGGTTGCTGTAATCGTTCAAATATTTCAATGCTGCCGGTTTGTCCGTTTCGTAAATAGATACGGCTTTGGCCTCCACGGGCTTTTGATTGTCGAAATATTTACGTTCCAAGCTGTCGCGCACCGTTTTGAGTGACGGGAACATCTGGCTGTATCTCGGATAAACCATATTGCTCACCCAGTTGCAAACCCAGAAAGCATTCTTGTCGGAGAATGTCACCGCGTCTGCGCCGGGTGTGTTGTAGCATTCGGGTTGAACGGTGTTGCCGCAATATATCGGAGTGTAGGCTATCATGTTGGCATCATCGTTGCCAAACCACAGTACGCCACCAATCTCTCGTGGCAACCATGAGCGCATCTGTGAAACAAAGGTGAATCCGCTCTGCTGGGTACTCGTAGGACGTTCGTTGAAATACGTCACGCCGTCAACGGTATATGTCAGAGGCGTCGGGCGATACGGCATCTGCCAGATGCCACCACCTATATCTGACTTTTCGATATCGAGAGGAGTACCCTCGTAATGGTCGCGCATACATTGCTCGATGTCCTGCACACTCACTTTTCTGTTGGGAATTATCCAAAGGGGCATGTCTTCGGCATCGGGGTCGATGCCCATTGCCCACGGGAGATATCTGTCAAATCCATCGTCGAAATGGCGGAAAAAACTCCACACACGCGCATCGCAGAAACGGCGTCCGCCAAAGTCGGGTTTGGCATATACCATTTTCCATGAGAAATCTTCGTCTTTACCGGTGAACCAACCTTGTTTTCTTGCGTATTTTATCACATTCTTCGAATATAGCACATTGTCTTTGTCTTTCAACGAAAACTTACCGATACGACTTTGGTTGGCATGTGCGCATATGGCATTGTCTGGTATACGCATGGCAACCCAAACAGCACTGTGAGATCCGGGTCCCATTCCCATCATCTCCATAATCCAAGCTTCGTTGGGGTCGCAGATGGTGAATGTTTCACCTTCTGAACAGTAGCCGTATTTCTCTACTAAGGATGTCATCACGCCAATGGCCTCACGCGCAGTCTTGCTACGCTGCAATGCTACATAAATCAGTGATCCATAGTCGAGTATGCCTGTTGTATCCACCATTTCTTCGCGTCCTCCATATGTGGTCTCGGCGATTGTAACTTGATACTCATTGATGTTTCCTATTACATTATATGTTTCGGCGGCTTCTGCTATCTGACCATGATACTCCTTCGTGTCCCAGTCGTAGATCTGTCTCATCTCTCCTTTTGCATGTTTCTGTGCGGGGTAATGACACAGCCCAATGAACATGCCATAGTCATCGGCATTGTATGTGCAGATTACCGATCCGTCCACACTCGCCTTTTTACCAACAATAAAGTTGGTGCATGCAAACAGATAAACGGATGAAATCTGCATAAGTAATAATATAATAAATTTCTTCATTGTCTTAATAAATTTGAATTATTTGCGGATGATATCATAACTCCTCAGCAAGCCTTGAAGCTCATGTCCAATCCTTTGACTGAATGTGTAAGTGCACCAACGGAAATAAAGTCGACACCACATTTGGCATAATCGCGGATAGTATCAAAGGTGATTCCGCCACTTGATTCGGTTTCGTACTTACCATTGATTATTTCTACAGCTTTCTTTGTATTGTTTACTGAGAAATTATCGAGCATTATGCGGTCAACGCCACCACATTTGAGTACTCTGTCAAGTTCTTCAAATGATCTTACCTCGATTTCAATTTTCAGATTCAGATTCTTTTGATTGAGGTATTCATGACAACGGTTAATTGCGTTCTCAATGCCTCCGGCAAAATCCACATGATTGTCTTTGAGCAGAATCATATCAAAAAGTCCTATTCTATGATTCATTCCTCCCCCGATAGCTACTGCCTGTTTCTCAATTATTCTCATTCCCGGCGTTGTCTTGCGTGTGTCGAGAACGTGAGTGTGCGTACCCTCAAGTTTTTTTACATATTTGCGGGTCATGGTGGCAATACCGCTCATTCTTTGCATAATATTAAGCATGAGGCGTTCGGTCTGAAGCAACGACCGTACCTTTCCTGTGACCACCATCGCGATATCACCTTTCTTCACCTCGGCCCCATCGTTGATAAGCACGTCCACTTTCATTGTCGGGTCGAATCGGTCAAACACCTTTTTTGCTATTTCCACACCGGCCAATACTCCATCTTCCTTTATAAGAAGATGCGATTTGCCCATTGCATCTTCGGGAATACAACACAATGTGGTATGGTCTCCGTCACCTATATCTTCTGCAAAAGCAAGATCGATAAGGTTCATTTCCAATTCATTTACGCTTAACATATATTTTAAATTTTATTGGTTGTCATGTTAATAAATTATAGTTGATGCCCATCTTTGATTGTAAGCAAACGACCATTATGAGATTCTAAATATGCGGTGCCGCCTAACCATTCTGTTGAATGTTGTTCGTTTTCGAGCAGAAAATATTCAAGGACTTTATTTCCCTGAATTTCCAGAACAATAGGACCATTTATCATTCTGTTGTCAACCATAATCCTGTTTACGGCAATTTTCCTTGTCTTATTCATATTTTTTGCGGATATTTGTTTGTCTTAGTCTTGGATCGATCCGCTCTTCGACAGGTTGAGTCAATCCTTTCGGGACGATTGCCGGTCTTGGAGAACGCTCCCCTATTCTCAGGTTTGAAGAATGTTTGCTCTGTGTTGAAACAGTATCATCTTTATTATCGTGTTCTGTGGACTTTGGCTTCTCTTTATCGCCGATATGCATTCTTATTAATCTGATATCATTGATCAACAACATACGCAAAGTCGTAGTAGTTCCTTCACGGTCGTTTAACATAAAGAATCCTTTGATTTCCTTTATTCCGAGCTTTTTATAGTCCTCGATTTGCAGATGATAATTTGTTGTTGATGATATTACCATCGATTGTGTAGCGACGCTGTCATTTTGGAATCTAACAGCAATTACAGCCATCGAATTGCGTGAACCTTCTTGATAAATGAATCGTGTGTTGAAATCAAGCATTATGCGATCTCCTTTATGGAACGAAGAGTCTGCCTTGATTGTATATGTGAATCGATTGAACGATACGTCTGGAAACAAAATCTGCACCTTGCTTTCTTTCCATATATCGGTAGTATCCGAACTTGAAACAATCGAACCGAATCGTTGCAATTCATTAACGGAAGAACCTTGATTGATGGCTTCTTTGCTCATTCTTTCGGTCAGTTTCCTGTAAACATCGTGCAATAATTCCGTATGACGTGTGTAATAAACGATTGCCGCATCAAATTCGGCCGAGGAGACACCGTATTTATTCAAAATATTTGTTTTAAAAGACAATAAAGTCAGAGAGTCTCCGCCCTGTTGCTGAATGATTTCTTCGGCTAAATGATAATCATAAAGAATTTTTTCCAACTTTCCCGGTTGAATGTATTCATCCGGAACCGAAGGTTTGCAAGCTGTCATTTGAAAACAAACAAATAAACAGAAAATGCTTTTTACGTAAATTGATAGCAGATTCGATTTCATCAATCAATTATTATTATTCTCATCAGGGCACTGATTATTCTTTGCCTTTCGGGCTTTGGACAAGGTGTTACTTGTCATTTCCAAATCCTTACGATAAAATATCAACATTACCACTGCTCCAACACTGATGCAGGCATCGGCAAAATTGAATATTGGCGAAAAGAATATGAATTCTTCGCCACCATAATATGGTACCCAATCGGGCCATGTCGTTACAATAATCGGGAAATAAAACATATCGACCACTTTGCCGTAAAGCATTGGAGCATAACCTGTGCCAAAAGGAACAAGTTCGGAAATTGTAAAAGGTGTTGATTCATTGAATATCAAACCATACAGCAATGAATCGAAAATGTTTCCGGCTGCACCGGCTAATATCACCGACAGGCATAATATGTATCCCCTTTTATATTTTTCCTTGACTAATTTGTAGATATAAAGACCTATGAGGCAAACCAAGACAATGCGGAAAAGGCTTAATACTAATTTATTGACGAAAGTCATGCCATAAGCCATGCCGTTGTTTTCTATGAATTGTATATAAAACCAATTCGTGATTTTTTTTGCTTCTCCAAGATACATATTTGTCTTTACCGCGATTTTAATCACTTGATCTGTAATTAAAATCGCGATAATGATAACTATTGATAAATATCCATTGGATATATTTGAAAGTCGTTTTCTCATTTCTTACGGGCATTCTTGGATGCCACGCTCAGTGTGGCATGTGGAACGGCACGCAGACGTTCTTTGGGAATAAGTTCTTTGGTGATGCGGTCAATACCGTAAGTTTTGTTTTCGATACGAACCAATGCTGCTTCCAGTCCTTGAATGAATTTTTGCTGACGATTGGCCATCTGCACAAGGTCTTCTTTGGTTTGCGATGCACTTCCTTCTTCCAAAGCTTTATATGTTGGTGATGTGTCATCTACATCATTGCCATCGGCATTCATCAGTTGTTTCATCATTTCGGTATAGTCGCGGCGGGCCAAACGAAGTTTTTCATTTATGATCTCTCTGAATTCTTCCAATTCGCTGTCCGTATATCGTGTCTTATCTGCCATAATCATTAATTTTTAGTGGTGTGATAAATATATGTAATCTTTATATCAATTATTATCCATTTATCTTTTCGATTTTGATATTGAGTTGATAATTGTCAAAATCAACACACTGTCCATCGTTTTTCCCGATTGAGATATTGTCAGCAAGTACCTGACCTTTTATATATTCATCGAAACTTGCAATGGCATTGCCCATTTCTTCATTTGGAGATATCGTGACATTGATTCTGTCAGTGATTTCCAAAGAATTGTCTTTGCGCATGTTCTGGATTCTATTGATAAGTTCGCGAGCAGTACCTTCCCTACGCAACTCTTCTGTCAGTTCGATTTCCAATGCAACGGTCAAATTACCGTCATTTGCAACGAGCCATCCGGGAATATCCTCACTTACAATATCTACATCTTCGAGATCGATTGTGACACTCTGTCCTCCGACATTTACAGTGGTAAAGCCTTGTTTCTCAAACAAGGAGATCTGTTGCTGGTCGAGTGCACTTATTTCTCCGGCAATACCTTTCATGAGCTTGCCGAATTTCTTTCCCATTGTGCGGAAATTGCATTTCACCTTCTTCACAAGTACATCAGAGCCTTCTACAAACTTTAGGTTTTTCACATTCACCTCATTGAGAATCTGATTCTTAACAGCCTCAATGTGACGCTTCTGCTGCTCGTCTGTTGCAGGAATCATAATTTCCTGTAACGGCTGACGCACTTTGATATTCACTTTACGACGCAAAGCCAGTATCATTGATGTCAGTTTCTGTGCCATGCTCATACGTGCCTCAAGATCTTTATCAATAAACGAATCATCGGCTACCGGATAGTCAGCTAAGTGTACAGAAATGGAATTGCCCTTTCCGGAAACTTTCACAAGGTCCAAGTACAGACGATCGGAGTAGAACGGAGCGAATGGAGCAAGCAATTTGGCGACCACTTCAAGACAAGTGTACAATGTCTGATATGCACTCAACTTGTCTTGGCTCATCTCTTTGCCCCAGAAACGTTTTCTGTTAAGACGGACATACCAGTTGCTGAGGTCGTTGTTTACAAACGATTCAATCAATCGACCGGCTTTGGTCGGGTTGTATCCGTCCATTTCCTTTTCCACTTCCTTTATGAGGGAATGAAGTTCAGATAAAATCCAACGGTCTATCTCCGGACGCTCTTCATATTTGACCTCATCCTGACTGTAATCAAAACCGTCAACATTGGCATACAGAGCGAAGAATGAGTATGTATTATATAATGTACCAAAGAATTTGCGGCGTACCTCATCCACTCCGTCGGGATTGAATTTCAGATTGTCCCACGGATCTGAGTTGGTCATCATATAGAAACGTACGGCATCCGATCCGTATTTCTCTATCATCTCAAACGGATTGACCACATTACCCACATGCTTGCTCATCTTATTGCCTTTGGCATCAAGCACCAGACCAGAAGAGATTACGTTCTTGAAAGCCACACTATCGAATATCATTGTCGCAATCGCATGCAATGTGAAGAACCATCCACGTGTCTGGTCGACACCTTCGTTGATGAAATCGGCCGGAAAGGCTTTACGATCATCTATCATCTCTTTGTTTTCGAAAGGATAATGTATCTGTGCGTAAGGCATGGAGCCGCTGTCAAACCAAACGTCGATAAGGTCTGTCTCTCTCTTCATTGGCTTGCCGCTGTTGCCTACCAATACGATATCGTCCACATAAGGACGGTGTAAATCGATGCGATCGTAATTTTCTTTGCTGTAATCACCGGGAACAAATCCTTTGTCCTTCAAGGGATTACTGCTCATAAAGCCTGCTGTTACGCTCTTTTCTATTTCATAGTAAAGTTCCTTTAATGAACCTATACAAATCTCATCGCCTTCATCATTACGCCATACGGGCAGAGGAGTTCCCCAGAAACGGCTTCGCGAGAGGTTCCAATCATTAAGATTCTCAAGCCAATTGCCGAATCGACCTGTTCCAGTAGATTCCGGTTGCCAGTTGATGGTCTTGTTCAGTTCAAACATTCTGTCCTTTTTGTCGGTCGAACGGATGAACCAACTATCGAGAGGATAGTAAAGTATCGGTTTGTCTGTGCGCCAACAGTGAGGATAGTTGTGCACATGCTTTTCTATCTTGAATGCTTTGTTGTCGGCTTTCAAGTCCATACAGATGGTGATGTCGAGAGTTTCGTCCTTGTCTGTCAGTGTTTCGTCGTATGCATTCTTAACGTATCTTCCGGCGTATTTATTCCAGAGTTCTACATTAACATACTTTGAAACGAAATCCGCATCAAGATCTTCTACAAGATAATATTTGCCTTGAAGGTCGACAACCGGGCGTTCCTGACCTTTCTTGTCGATGAGAATGATGGGCGGGACACCGGCTTTCTTGGCCACGAAAGCGTCATCGGCACCGAAATTAGGTGCTATATGAACGATTCCCGTACCGTCTTCGGTTGTAACATAATCGCCCGATATGACGCGGAATGCCCCTTCCGCCATGGGTTTGATGAAAGGCATGAGCTGTTCATATTCCATACCCTCGAGATCTGTGCCTTTATAAGTACCGACTACCTTCCACGGGATAATCTTATCACCTTTTTTATATGCCGTCATATCGGCATCTTTACCTTCGGCGTTAAAGTAAGCAGCCACACGGTCATTGGCAAGAACCACTGTTTCCGGCTTGCCTGTATAAGGATTGTATGTCTGAATGGCGACATATTCGTATTTCGGACCTACACACAGTGCCGAGTTAGCGGCAAGTGTCCACGGTGTAGTTGTCCATGCGAGGAAATACGGTTCACCCCATGCAGTCATTTCCGGTTTTGGATTCTTAATGAGGAACTGGGCTGTCATGGTTGTATCTTTCACGTCGCGATAACAACCAGGTTGATTAAGTTCATGTGAGCTCAGTCCGGTGCCGGCTGCGGGGCTGTAAGGTTGTATGGTGTATCCTTTATAGAGCAAATCTTTCTTATAAAGTTCCTTTAACAACCACCACAAAGTTTCAATATACTTATTGTCGTATGTGATATATGGATTGTCCAAATCGACGAAATAGCCCATTTCTTCAGTGAGTTTGCGCCATTCCTCTGTGAACATCATCACGTTTTGACGACATTTGGCATTGTAGTCCTTTACCGAAATATATTTTTCAGAATCCTTGTTGTCTATGTCGGCTTTTGTGATTCCGAGTTCTTTCTCCACACCAAGTTCAACTGGAAGTCCGTGAGTATCCCATCCTGCCTTACGATGAACCTGAAAACCTTTCATCGTCTTGTATCTGTTGAAAGTATCTTTTATGCTTCGTGCGAGTACGTGATGAATACCCGGGTGACCATTGGCTGAGGGTGGTCCTTCGAAGAATACGAATTGCGGACAACCTTCACGTTCGTCGATTGTTTTGTGAAAAACATCATTCTTTTTCCACTCTGCAAGCACTTTATTGTTTGTTGCTGTTAAATCAAGTCCTGTATATTCGGCAAATTTCTTGGCCATTGCTGTATTTGTTTAAATAAAAAATATATGGGTGCAAAGATAAAAAAAATAAATTTTACAGCCAAATAATCTATACAGAAGATTGACTCAAGACAAAGTGTAGAATAAAACGAATCCACCGATTCGTGAGGCGGGAACGTGATTTATCCGGATTATCAAATAAGTCCCCTGTTCTGTTTTGCTTTGTTTAATTTTTCGAGCAATTGATCGGCATACATTTCTCGGATACGGAGTGTGATTTCACACTGATTGTCAACATAATCTTGCGCCACAACCGTGGGCGACATTTCCTTGACAATACGCATCACGTCGTTTGTCATTTCGTAGGGATATTTGAATTTAATGGTTTTCTGTACATGACATTCTATGATATTCGCTGTGGACAAAGCCTCTGCTGCGGCTGTGCGATATGCCACAACGAGTCCGCCGGTTCCCAGATTGATACCGCCATAATAACGAACAACGATGACAAGAACTTCGGTTAGTCCCAACTTATTGATTTGTCCTAAGATAGGTTTGCCGGCTGTTCCTCCTGGCTCTCCATCGTCATTAGCCCTGAATTTGCTGCAATCGGGTTCGAGCACATAGGCGTAACATACATGTCGGGCGTCGTAATATTCCTTGCGATATTTCTGAATAATGAGTTTGATTTCTTCCTCCGATTGCACGTGATGAACGAAAGAAAGAAACTTACTACGCTTCTCCGTGTAGAAGCCTTTGGCGATTTCATCATTTATTGTTTTGTATTCGTCGGAAACAGGCATCGACATTGTATGTACAAATTATTGAATTAAAATCAATCAGAGACTGACAATATAGTTCATCAGTCTCTGACATTAATTTATAGAATAAGATTTTGATTTATACCAATTTGTGGATTACCAGACCTGAACGCAGTTTCGGTTCAAACCATGTGGCCTTCGGGGGCATGATGTTTCCGCTGTCGGCAATGTCCATAATCTGTTTCATTGATACAGGATAGAGAGCCAAAGCCAGTTTCATCTCGCCGTTGTCCACTCTTCGTTTCAGTTCTTTGAGTCCGCGCAGTCCGCCCACGAAATCGATGCGTTTGTCAGAACGTAAGTCCTTGATACCCAAAATATCATCGAGAATCAGTCGACTTGATATGTCAACATCGAGCACACCGATAGGATCGGCATCGTCGTAAGTTCCTTTCTTTGCGGTGAGACTGTACCAACGACCTTCAAGATACATCGAGAAATTGTGTATTTCGGTCGGTTTGTATATCTCTGTGCCTTTGTCTTCAACGTCGAAATTCTGTTTCAGCGCATCAAGCAATTGCTCGGCCGTGAGTCCGTTCAGGTCTTTCACCAGTCGGTTGTAGTCCAGAATGGTGAGTTGAGATGCCTGAAAGCACACAGCCATGAAATAATTGTACTCTTCGTCACCCTTATGGTCGTGGTTCTGTTTGGCTTTTTCGGCACCCACCAATGCGGCGGCGGCGCTGCGATGATGTCCATCGGCAATATACAACGAAGGCATCTTTGCAAATTCTGCAGTTACGGCGTCGATATCCTTGTCGTCGCTTATCACCCAGAACTGATGGCGGAAGCCGTCTATCGGGGCGATAAAGTCGTATTCGGGTTCGGTTTTAGCGTATTTGTTTATCAGATCGTTCAGAACCGTGTTGTCCGGATAGGCGAAGAACACCGGCTCGATGTTGGCATTGCATACACGTACATGCTTCATGCGGTCCTCCTCTTTGTCGCGACGTGTCAGCTCATGCTTCTTTATGACACCCGTCATATAGTCGTTGACATAGGCACCTACCACAAGTCCGTACTGAGTCTTGCCGTTCATGGTCTGGGCATAGATGTAATAACAGTCCTTATCGTCCTGTTTCAGCCAACCGTTGGCCTGGAACTTGTTGAAATTCTCAGCGGCTTTCTGATAGACACGCTCGTCATACTCGCTCACACTTGGGTCGAAATCGATTTCCGGCTTGATGATATGATAGAGACTCATTTCGTTATCACCGGCCTCCAGGCGTGCTTCCTCGCTGTCGAGCACATCGTATGGTCTTGACTCCACTCGCTCAACAAGTTCGCGTGGCGGGCGCAATCCCTTGAAAGGTTTTATGATAGCCATAGTCTGATATTTATTTGTTTACTTGGAATTTGGTGCAACCGTCCTTGAAGAACGCGTTGATCTGTTTGGCGGCAGCGATACCGGCATTGATATTTGCCTCTGCTGTCTGAGCCCCCATTTTCTTAGGTGTGCTGAAATAGCGACCTTCAAACTGTGCGAATTCTGCATCAGCATCGGGCTTGATGTCCGTGATGTATTTAAGGTCGGTTCTCTCTGTCATCAGTTTGATGAGCTCGGGTTCGTTGATCACCTCCTTGCGAGCTGTGTTTACGAGGATTCCGTTCTTGCCCATCTTGTTTACGAGCGCATAATTGATGCTTTCTTTGGTCTGAGGTGTGGCCGGGATATGAAGCGAAACGATGTCGCAAGTCTCAAAAAGAGCATCCTGGCTATCCACAGCTACTACACCATCGGCCTCGATAGCCTCTTTCGGGCAGAACGCATCATAGGCAAAAATATCCATTCCGAAGCCTTTGGCTATGCGTGCAACGTTGCGTCCCACATTGCCATAAGCCAATATACCGAGTTTGCGACCTTTCAGCTCGAATCCTGCTTTGCCTGAATAGAAACCGCGGGCAAGATAAACGAGCATGCCAAACACGAGTTCGGCCACTGCGTTTGAGTTCTGTCCCGGAGTATTCTCCACTACGATATTCTTTGTTTTTGCAAAGTCGCAATCTATATTGTCGTATCCGGCACCGGCTCTAACAACGATTTTGAGATTGTCTGCCTTCTCCAGTACGTCGGAAGTGATTTTGTCGGAGCGCACAATCATTGCGTCAGCCTGAGCCACTGCGTCGAGCAATTGCTGCTTTTCAGTGTATTTTTCCAACAATACGAGTTCATGTCCCGCACCTTCTATCTCTTGGCGTATTCCGTTCACGGCTGTTGCTGCAAACGGCTTTTCGGTAGCTACTAATATTTTCATAATTATGGTTTCAAAATTAGTGTTTTAAAATAAAATCAGGGCGGATATGCTACTATCCACCCTTGATATAAATGTCTGTAAATTAGTGTTGTGCCTCAAATTCTTTCATGCAATTGACAAGCGCGTTGACACCTTCGATGGTCTGAGCGTTGTAGCAGCTTGCACGGAATCCGCCGACAGAGCGATGGCCCTTGATGCCAACCATGCCTTGAGCAACGGCAAAGTCCATGAACGGTTTCTCGAGTTCCTTGTATTCGTCGTTCATTACGAAACAGATATTCATGAGCGAGCGGTCTTCTTCTTTCACTGTGCCACGGAACAATTTGTTTCTATCTATTTCGTTGTACAGTATTTCTGCACGCTCGTGAGCCAATTTGTCCATAGCGTTCATGCCGCCTTGAGCCTTAAGCCAGCGCAGAGTTTCGAGCGCGGAATATATAGGAACCACGGGAGGCGTGTTGAACATCGATCCTTTCTCTACATGTGTGCGATAATCGAGCATTGTAGGTATCTGACGTTCTACTTTGCCCAGCGCGTCATTCTTGACAATGACGAGTGTCACGCCGGCCATTGCCAGATTCTTCTGTGCTCCACCGTAAATGCAGTCATACTTTGATACGTCTACCGGGCGGCTGAATATATCCGAAGACATGTCGGCAATCAGGCGAACGGGTACATCGAGGTCTTTGCGTATCTCGGTTCCATAGATGGTATTGTTGGTTGTGATGTGCAGATAATCCGCATCAGCCGGGCATGTCCAGTCTTTGGGAATGAATGTGTAGTTGGCATCGGCCGATGACGCCACCTCCACTACCTCGCCAAACAGTTTAGCCTCCTTCATGGCTTTCTTGGCCCACACACCCGTATTGAGGTAAGCTGCCTTCTTGACCAGGAAATTGTAAGGTATCATACAGAACTCCAGGGAAGCTCCGCCACCCAAGAAAAGCACGGAGTAACCTTCCGGTATTTCCAATAACTCCTTAATCAGTGCTTCTGCTTCGTCTACTACCGGCTGAAAATCTTTCGCTCTGTGGCTGATTTCAGCAAGAGAAAGTCCCGAACCATTGAAGTCTAAAATCTGTTTTGCCGTATTCTCGATCACTTCGCGCGGAAGCATCGACGGACCGGCATTAAAGTTGTACTTCTTCATCTGTATGTTATTTAATTGTAATTAATAAAATCAATAATGAGTGCGAATATACATGAAAATTTTGAGATAGGCAAATAATTCATTCATAAAATGGAAACAGGATGATTTATTTGATGAAATTCAATCGTGTAAGTTCCTTTTTTGTAATCAAAAAGCGCCTCTTTTGCAAGCAAAAACCACTTGTTTTTAATTCAAAAACCAGTTGTTTTTCAGAAGAAAACCTGTGGCTTATTTTTAGTAAAGTAATTTACTATTCCAATATTGTTCCAGTGGGGCTGAATATGTGACGTGATTGACTATGCCTTACTCTTTAATAATCTTATATTTTGCAAATTTGAGTAGCAGTTGTTTTGTTCCTACGTTATTAAAAGTGACTGTTGCTTTGGAGTTTTCATTGCTTCCTTCGATTCTGATTACTGTACCGATGCCGAAACGCTGATGCTCGATTACCGTTCCTTCGCGCAAACCGGATGAAGAAGGTGTGGATACGGAGTTTGTGGTTTGGAGTTTTGATCGATCGTTCATCGTGATATTCCTCATCGGCGTGAGACCTGCCGGCTTTCGTGGGCTGTCTATCGCCGGGCTTTCGGGCCGCAGATGGTTCAGGCTCTTGTTGAGGAACGGCATGTTTCCGCTCACAGTCAGATATTTAGGATCGATTTCGTAGATGAATCTGCTGGGATTGCCGAACTCCATATTGCCGTAAATGTATCTGCTGCGTGCACATGTCAGGATGCAATGTTGCTTGGCACGGGTGATGGCAACATAGAACAATCGTCTCTCTTCTTCGATTTCGCGTGGTGAGTTGCTCGATCGTGACGAAGGAAAAATGTTTTCCTCAAGACCAACGATAAAGACATTTTTAAATTCCAACCCTTTTGCGGCATGTACTGTCATGAGCGACACCTTGTGAACATCATCTCCACCTTTCTCGTCCATATCGGACATTAGCGAAATCTCATGAAGGAAATCATTAAGGGTGACATTATCATTGCCTTCTTCATGTTTGTTTTCTACAAATTCCTTTAATGCCGAACGCAACTCCTCTACGTTTTCGCGGCGTACAAGGTCTTCAGCCGATGATGTGTTGGAATATATTTCGGTCAGAATACCACTTTTTTCCAATATGTACTCGCCTTGCTCAAAAGCATCCATAGACATACGGTTCTGAAATTCAGATATAAGACTATAGAAGCCATGGAGTTTGCCGGTTGTCCCTTTGTTGATTGAGACATTAAAACGTTCGGGGGATTCTATTATCTGCCACAGACTCACTTGTGATGTACGTGAAGCATCAATCAATTTTGTTATGGTCGTCTTGCCTATTCCACGGGCCGGATAGTTGATGATGCGTTTTATAGCTTCCTCGTCGTCAGGGTTGGCTATCACACGGAAATAAGCGATGATGTCTTTTATCTCCTTGCGCTGATAGAATCCCAGTCCGCTGAATATATGATAAGGTATGGAATGGTTGAGAAGTTCCTTTTCAAATTTTCTGCTCTGAGCATTGGTGCGATACATTATGCAGAAATCGTCATACTGGCAGTGCTCTTTGTTCTTCAAACGACGTATCTCGTTGCACACCACGTTTGCTTCTTCGTCGTCCGAATAGGTGGGTATCAACATCAGTTTGGAGCCTTCGCCATTCTTACTGTACACATTTTTAAAAATTTGTCGCTTATTATGATTGATCAGACTGTTGGCTGCCGAGACAATGTTTTGGGTACTGCGATAATTTTGTTCCAGTTTGAAGACGCGGTAATCCTTGTTATTCGCAAAATTCAACATGTAATCGATGTTGGCTCCTCGGAAAGCATAGATACTTTGGGCATCGTCTCCAACCATGCAAAGACGTTGATTGTCGGCGGTCAGTTGGTCTATGATGCGCTGCTGGGCGTAGTTGGTGTCCTGATACTCGTCTACGAGCAAGTATTGAAATATCTCGGCGTATTTCTTGCGTATGTCGGGGTGTTGTCCGAATAGTAAATAAGTGTTGTACAACAGGTCGTCGAAATCCATCGCATTGGCATTGCGGCATCGTCTGTCGTATTCCAGACATACAGTTTCCAATTTCGGATATCGTCTTATGAAATCATAGTTGTTGGTTAAGTATTGGCCGATGGTCTGCAAATGGTTTTTGGCCATGCTTATGATACCTTTGATCATCGGTGCCTTGTAAGTATTGTCGTCGAGCTGCAGTTCCTTGACAATAGCAGTAATGAGCGATTTGCTGTCACTTTCATCATAGATGGTGAAGTTTGCCTTATAGTTCAAACATGAATGTTCGGCGCGTAAGATACGGTAAAAGATGGAGTGAAACGTACCCATGTACAGATGACGAGCCACAGAGGGACTTGTCAGTTGGGCGATACGCCGTTTCATCTCGTCCGCCGCCTTGTTGGTGAAGGTAAGAGCGAGGATGTTGTATGGCGCCATGCCACGGCTGAGGAGATAAGCTATCTTGTAAGTGAGCACTCTGGTCTTGCCCGAACCGGCGCCGGCAATCACCAGTTGCGGCCCATCGCAGTAGGTCACTGCGGCCTTTTGGCTTTCATTGAGGTCTTGTAGAAAATCGCACATACTTTGTTTCGTATCGTTTATTTATGATATATGCCACCCGAAACCGTGTTCGGATCGATCTTTTCTCCCTCAAGCGGGAATGTGGGAATGTATCTCATCTCATGCTCAATACGGTGTTGTCTTGTGACCATATACGAAGACGGATGCTTGCTGCTGTATTTCCTCGGATTGGGAAGCGTTGCCGCAATGAGGGCACAGTCGGCTCGCGACAGTTCGTCGGGCCCTTTTTCAAAGTGGTGTTCGGCAACGGCAGACACGCCATATATGCCTTCGCCCATCTCGATGGAGTTGAGATAAACCTCCATTATGCGCTGCTTGCTCCATACAAGTTCGATCAGCACAGTGAAATAAGCTTCAAAACCTTTGCGTACCCAGCTTCGTCCGGGCCACAGAAAAACGTTTTTTGCGGTCTGCTGAGTGATGGTGCTTGCACCGAATTTCTTTTTCCCGTCGTGATTTCTCTTCGATGCTTTGATTATGGCATCATAGTCAAAACCGTGGTGAATGAGGAATCGCGAGTCTTCACTGGCCATGACAGCCACAGGCATGTGTCGAGATATTTTGTTTAGAGGCACCCACGTGTGATGCCACTGAATGTCGTTTCCGTCCTTAATCTGCTCCATACATCTTATCACCATCAAAGGCGTGACATAGACAGGCATGAACCGATAAAGCACAACTGCTAATATTGTACTGCCAAAAAACAAGGCGGCTATCCACCGCGTGACCTTGAAAAATATTTTCATCTGTTAATGCGAATGACAGAATTGTATAAATCAATCATATAAAAAGCTGTGCCAAAAATTGATGGTTTTGGCACAGCATGTATGGTTAAGGTTTACGGCTATCTCATTTCAGATTACTGATCTTTTTGATATGCCGTATTCCGATGTCTTCTTAAATAGAGATTTTCTTACAAAGTTCCTGCGTTTGCTGCTTCAACCATCGCGGGACTTGCATACAAGAACACCTCAACTCTACGGTTCTGCTGACGTCCGGCGGCGGTACCATTATCAGCTACCGGTTCTGCACTGCCTTTACCTGTAATGTTCTGCAACTGGGCATCTGCTACACCGCATGATTTCAGATAAGTAGCAACACTCTCGGCACGACGATTGCTGAGCGGAACGTTGATACCATCGTTTCCGGTAGAATCGGTGTGGCCGTAGATGTCGACATGACAATCGGCATTATTCTTCAATACGGTTGAGAACTTGGCCAATTCTGTTTTTGATGTGGCGTTGAGGTCCGATTTGTTGGTTGCAAAAAGAATGCCTGAATCGAAAGTCACCTTAACGGCTTTCAGTCCGTTGGCATCTGTCACTTCTTCAACCTTCGCATTCTCTACCTGTGCAGCGGCTTCGGCAGCCACTTTGTCCATGTGACGTCCGATAATTGCACCTGCTCCGGCGCCAACGGCACCACCGATTGCTGCTCCAACTGCTGTGTTTCCTGCTATCTTACCGATAATCGCACCTAATGCGGCACCGCCTCCGGTACCGATAAGTGCTCCTGTTCCTTGTTTGGTCTGACAACTGAATATTGCCAAAAGACACATTGTAAGTGTCATAATTTTAAATTTCTTCATAATGTGTATTTTAAATCATATTTAACTTCAGATAATCTGATTATTTCAATCCTGTAACAAATATCATTTGCAAAGATAACGGTTTTTTGGTAGTATGCGGTCCCATTACAACATTTTTTTTGTAATTTTGCATTCAAATTTAAAATAGAAATAGAAATAATTACATTTATTATAATGGCAGTAGAACTTAAAGAACTTACCAAACGGGCTGATAATTATAGCCAATGGTACAATGATTTGATTGTTAAGGCCGATTTGGCTGAACAATCTGCAGTACGTGGTTGTATGGTAATCAAACCATACGGTTATGCAATATGGGAAAAAATGCAACACCAACTGGACTCAATGTTCAAGGAAACAGGTGTGCAGAATGCTTATTTCCCACTGCTTATCCCTAAGTCGTTTTTTAGTCGTGAGGCAGAACACGTTGAGGGTTTTGCCAAAGAGTGTGCGGTGGTGACCCACTATCGCTTGCGTACCACCGCGGATCATAAGGATATCGAGGTTGACCCTACGGCCAAACTTGACGAGGAACTCATCGTACGTCCTACTTCCGAAACAATAATCTGGAATACTTACAAGAATTGGATCAAGTCATGGCGCGATCTGCCAATCATGTGCAACCAGTGGTGCAACGTAATGAGATGGGAAATGCGTACGCGTCCATTCCTCCGTACATCTGAGTTCTTGTGGCAAGAAGGTCATACTGCCCATGCTACAAAAGACGAGGCTGAAGCAGAAGCACAGAAGATGTTGCACGTATATGCCGATTTCGCTGAAAAATGGATGGCTATGCCTGTCATTCAGGGAGTGAAGAGTGAGACTGAACGTTTTGCCGGCGCTTTGGATACATACACCATAGAGGCCATGATGCAGGACGGCAAGGCTCTGCAAAGTGGTACGAGCCATTTCCTCGGACAGAACTTTGCAAAAGCTTTCGGTGTGACATATCTTAATAAGGAGAACAAACCTGAATATGTATGGGCAACCTCATGGGGAGTTTCCACTCGCCTTATCGGTGCGCTCATCATGACCCACTCAGATGATAACGGATTGGTGCTTCCTCCCCGATTGTCTCCTATTCAGGTTGTCATAATTCCTATTTCTAAAGGCGCTGACGGTCTCGCTGCCATTACAGAGAAGATATCTCCGATTATCGATGAATTGAAATCGGAAGGCATAAGCGTGAAATATGATGACTCGGAGAACAAACGTCCGGGCTTCAAGTTTGCTGATTATGAGCTTAAAGGAGTTCCCGTGCGTCTTGTCATGGGTGCACGTGATTTGGAGAACGGTACTGTCGAGGTGATGCGCAGAGACACTCTTGAGAAAGAAACATTGCCTATCGAGGGAATTGTCGGACATATCAAGAGTTTGCTTGAAGATATTCAATCTAATATGTTTGTCAAAGCGAAACAGAATTTGGATTCGCGCATTTACGAATGCGATAATTACGATGAGTTCAAGTCGCGCATCAAGGATGGTGGATTCTTCCTTTGTCATTGGGATGGAACAGCAGAAACAGAAGCCAAAATCAAGGAAGAGACGCAGGCAACGATACGTTGCGCCCCATTCGCTTACGAACAGACCCCCGGCATAGATATGGTTTCTGGAAAACCGGCAACCAAAAGGGTAATCATAGCCAGAAGCTATTAACATTAAAAAATAATAATATGGATTGGTTCATAAATCTATTTACAACAACAGATTCTATCGCCCATATTACGTTGCTTTACTCGATCGTAATCGCCATCGGCGTTTTGCTCGGTAAGATAAAGTTCGGCGGTATATCTCTTGGTGTCACATTCGTGCTTTTCGCGGGAATTATTGCGGGCCACGTTCACTTTACCGCACCAATAAATATTCTGAATTTCATTCAGGATTTTGGTTTGATTCTGTTTGTATTCTGCATCGGTTTGCAGGTGGGTCCCGGTTTTTTCGAGAGTTTCAAAAAGGGTGGCGTCACATTGAACATGCTGTCGGTATCGATAGTAGCATTGAATATCGCAGTGATGTTTGCATGTTATTTCCTGTTTTTTGATACAAACGACCACAACAACCTGCCGATGATGGTGGGTACGCTGTATGGTGCCGTTACCAATACCCCCGGTCTTGGTGCCGCCAACGAGGCTCTTGCTTCCGTCTTCAAGGGCGATATTCCTCAGATTGCATCCGGTTATGCCTGTGCATATCCGCTCGGAGTGCTCGGTATTATCGGTGCAACAATTGCAATAAAGTATATCACCCGCGTTAATTTGTCAGACGAGGAGAAGAAACTCGAAGCTGAAGAAGCCGAGAATCCTCATGCCAAACCACATCAGATGTATTTAAGAGTCAGCAACTCATTTTTAGCAGGCAGAACATTAAGAGAGATATCCGAATTTCTCAATCGCGATGTGGTTTGTTCGCGTCTGCATCACAATGGAGAGGTATTTGTACCAAACAGCAAAACTATATTTGAATTGGGAGACGAGGTGTTGATTGTATGTCCGGAGGCAGATGCTGAAGCGATTCAGGCCTTTATAGGTCCTGAGATTGAAGCACCGAAAGAGCCCGAGACACAAAGTCAGCCGCTCGTATCGCGTCGAATTATTATTACCCGTCCTTCGATGAACGGTAAAACGCTTGGTAAGATGCATTTCTCAAGCGTTTACGGTGTAACTGTCACACGCGTTTCAAGACAAGGTATGGACGTATTTGCAAGCCGAAACTATCATTTTCAGGTAGGTGACAAGTTGTTGGTAGTAGGTCCGGAGGACAATGTCAATCGCGTAGCAGAGATGATGGGTAACTCCGTCAAACGACTTGACACACCGAATATTGCCACAATCTTTATTGGAATTATGGTCGGAATTCTCTTTGGTAGCATTCCATTGGCTATCCCCGGCATGCCTGTTCCTTTGAAATTAGGTTTGGCAGGTGGTCCTTTGATTATCGCTATTCTTATAGGTCGTTTCGGTTACAAGATAAAATTGGTAACTTATACCACGACTTCGGCAAATATTATGCTGCGCGAGATAGGACTTGTCTTATTCCTTGCAAGTGTCGGTATCAAAGCCGGAGCCGGATTCTGGGAAACTGTTATTCAGGGAGATGGACTCAAGTATGTTTACACCGGTTTCTTGATAACAATTATTCCTATCTTACTTGTTGGAACATTTGCAAGAATCAGATACAAACTCAATTATTTTGCATTAATGGGAATGATTGCCGGTTCTTATACCGACCCACCCGCATTGGCATACGCCAACTCAACTTGTACAAGAGAGGCACCGGCTGTCGGATATTCCACAGTTTATCCGTTGACGATGTTCTTAAGAATATTTACAGCTCAAATGATTGTTTTGTTCTGTTGCGGATAAAACAAATAAAAAAAATAAAGACATATCTTTTTCGATATGTCTTTATTTTTTATTTACATTTCCTATAATAATCCATCAATTCTGCACGTGATATTCCTCTCTTGACAAGCGTGTCAAGATCGGCGCGGGCATCTTCTTTACGCCCCAATATAATACGAATATTAACACGATTGAGCAAATAATCATTGTTCTTAGAATCTATTTCAATTGCCCGAGAATAATCAAATTCAGCAGGTTCAAGCATTTTACTGTCAAGTTCCATTCCTCCTCTCACAGCATAAACCATAGCGTTGTCGGGATAACGTTCGGCCAGTCGGTTAATAATATTAAACGCTTCCGTCTTACGATTATCCTTAAAATTCAACAAAGCCAATCCTATCGAGGCTTCCAAGTGGTCCGGTATTGTTTTGAGCAATGTTTCATAGTCACGACGTGCAAATTTATATCGTCTTAACTTTTCATTCACAAAAGCACGATAGAAAAGCGCAGCGGGATTAGCCGGTTGGCGTTTTATCACCTGGTCATATTCATCAAGTGCGTATTGCCATTGCTCCAACTGAATATTCCATCCGGCTTTGCGTAGTCTCAGATCGATGGAGTCAGGAAATAATTCCACCTGTTTTATGGCATAAGAAAGACTGTCGTGAAGTTCTTTAAAACTCTGTGCGCTCGAAGAGTGTGCATTTAACAAAAATGCTAATATAATAATTTGGATTTTCATAAGAGTTCTTTTTATCCTTTCGTGAATCAAAACGAAATAACACTCCTTTTGTTGTATTCTACATATTTAATAACATCTAAAAATATTAATAATATGTGGAATACAGGCAAAAGGAGTGTTTTGCTTATGAGTTAAAAATCAGATTATGCGTTGATGATATAATTTGCAATCCACTCGCCTACCTCACGTGTGCCGTATTTCTCGCCCCCGGCTACTTGTATTTCAGGAGTTCGGACATTGGCATCGAGTGAAGCGTCAACGGCTTCTCTCACGAGTGCACCTTCTTCTTTAAGATTAAAGTATTCAAGCAACATCGCTGCAGAGAGTATTTGGGCGATAGGATTTGCTATATTTTTGCCTGTTGCTTGTGGCCATGAACCGTGAACTGGTTCAAAAACAGGAGTGCCTGTTCCTGTTGATGCTGAAGGCAGCAATCCCATAGAGCCGGAGATGCAGCTTCCTTCATCTGTAAGTATGTCGCCAAATGTATTTTCTGTTACCATGACATCAAAGAATGCCGGTTCGGCTATCATACGCATTGACGCATTGTCGACAAACATATAATCTACCGTTACGTCCGGATAAAGTGGTTCCATCTCTTTTGCCACCTGGCGCCACAATCTTGACGATGCCAACACATTGGCCTTATCGACTACCGTGAGATGATTTCTGCGACGACGCGCGTATTCGAATCCAACTTTCAAGATACGTTCTATCTCCGGACGGGTGTAATAGTTGGTGTCGTAAGCTTTGTCGTTGTCCTGATATTTCTCGCCGAAATACATACCTCCGGTAAGTTCGCGTATACATACGAAATCAGCATCCTTGACCAATTCTTCCTTAAGAGGCGACATGTGCAGAAGACACTTGAATGTCTGTATTGGACGTATATTGGCAAACAGTCCCAATTGTTTGCGCATGGCAAGAAGGCCTTGCTCGGGACGCACTTTCGCAGTCGGATTATTGTCAAACTTTGGATCTCCCACAGCCGCAAACAACACAGCGTCTGCATTGTTGCATATTTCGAATGTTTCTTTTGGGAACGGATCGCCCACTTCGTCTATTGCATGAGCTCCGCAAAGAGCTTTCTCGTACGAAAACTCATGACCGAATTTCCCTGCTACGGCATTCAATACATTAATACCTTGTTCCATTATTTCCGGACCGATACCATCTCCCGGAAGTACTGCAATGTTCAGTTTCATATATAATTCTTTATTCTAATTATTGTTTTCTGTTAATTGTTCTTCAAACATATTAAGCATTTTGATGGTTGCCTTGATAGCTGCCTCTGTCTGGTCGGCATCCAGTCCTCGGGTGCGTATCACCTTATCACCAAAACGCCATGTAATAATCGTTTGGACGAAAGCATCGGTCCGTCCGCCGGGAGGAATGCTTACCGCATAGTTCTCAAGCAAAGGGAATGTGCGACCGAGACGTTCTTTGTAAATCTTTCTCAATGCTTTGACAAATGCGTCATACTGACCATCACCTGTCGAGTTGTCTTCATAGAGATTTCCGTTTATCGAAACCTTAACGCTGGCCAATGGTTTCAGTCCATAAGCAAGCGAAACCATATAACTTACGAGTTTGATTTTGTTCTCCGGTGCCGAATGTTTCAATACATCACTTACGATAAACGGCAGGTCATCCTGAGTGACAATCTCTTTGCGGTCGCCCAATTCCGTGATGCGTTTTGTCACTTTTCTTGTCTGTTCCGGAGTTAGTTCAAGTCCTAATTCTTCAAGATTTTTCGCAATATTTGCCTTGCCGCTATTCTTGCCTAAGGCATATTCACGCTTTCTTCCGAACCGCTCAGGCACAAGAGCATTGCAATACAGATTGTTCTTGTTATCACCATCGGCATGCACACCGGCCACCTGTGTGAAGACATTATCACCTACAATCGGTTGATTGGTGGCGATGGCAATACCGGAATATCCTTCGACGAGACGACTTACCTCATTAAGTCTATCTTCATTAATACTTGTTTTGGCATTGAACTGATCCTTAAGAATCACTTGTACGCTGGCCAATGGTGCATTACCGCATCGCTCGCCCAGTCCGTTAACTGTCACGTGTAGTCCCTTTGCTCCACTGAGCACGGCTGCAAGCGAGTTGCTCACTGCGAGATCATAATCATTATGCGCATGAAAATCGAAATGTACATCGGGATAGCGTTTGAGCATCTTGCGAAAATATTCTATCACCTGAAGGGGATTGAGTACACCCAAAGTATCGGGAAGTAGGAATCTTTTGATTTCTGTTCCTACCAAAGCATCCATCATCTTGTACACATATTCCAGAGAGTCCTTCATACCGTTGCTCCAATCTTCAAGGTATAAGTTGACTTCCATACCCTTCTCGCGGGCATAGCCCAATGTTTCCTTGATGTCGGCGAGATGTTCCTCCGGGGTTTTGTGTAGCTGATGTGTACAATGTCGTAAAGAACCTTTAGCTAAAAGATTGACCACACGACATCCGCACTCGTCAATCCAATCGATTGACTTTTTGCCATCCACAAATCCCAATACCTCAACCCTCTTGAGTTTATCTATCTGCTGAGCGTAACGGCAAATCATCTTTACTGCATCCTTCTCTCCTTCCGAAACCTTTGCTGAAGCCACCTCAATTCGATCCACATTGAGATCATTGAGAAGCATACGCGCAATCATAAGTTTCTCGTGTGGTAGAAAGGACACTCCGCTTGTCTGTTCACCGTCACGCAGTGTACAGTCCATTATTTCGACAAAGGGCTGTGTACGTTGATGTGTCTTTACTTGTTTTTCTTCTCCCATTCTTCTATTTTATCCTTATCCTGCAACAAGAAATCAATATCGTCAAGACCATTCATCAGACAATGCTTTTTATATCCGTTGATTTCAAAAGATTCCTTACTGCCGGTCTTCAGATTGGTTATTGTTTGTGATGGAAGATTTACTTCAACCTGAGTTTTGGGATCAGACTCAATACTTTTGAACAACTCCTGAAGGAACGATTCTGAAACAACAACAGGCAAAACGAAATTGTTTAGCTCATTATTTTTATGTATATCCGCAAAAAAACTGCTCACTACAACTCTAAATCCATATCCGGCTATTGCCCAAGCTGCATGTTCTCGACTACTACCCGATCCAAAGTTCTTTCCGGCTACCAAAATGCAACCACTATAGGTGGGATTATTCAATACAAAATCCGGTTTCAAGGAACCATCTTTGTTGTATCTCCAATCGCGAAACAGATTGTCTCCGAAACCTTCTTTATCTGTGGCCTTGAGAAATCGGGCAGGAATGATTTGGTCTGTATCTACATTCTCAAGTGGCAACGGAACACATGTGCTTGTTATTATATCAAATTTTTGTTTCATTGTATTCTAATATTAAATTCAAAATCACATCAACTCTCTCGGGTCTGTTATTACTCCGGTTACCGCAGCGGCAGCAGCTACCAGCGGGCTTGCCAATATTGTGCGTGAACCGGGTCCCTGACGTCCTTCGAAATTTCGATTGCTTGTCGATACTGAATATTTCCCTGCCGGTATCTTATCATCGTTCATGGCCAGACAGGCGGAGCATCCCGGTTGGCGTATCTCAAATCCTGATTCACGAAGGATTACATCCAGACCTTCTTCCCTAATTTGTTTGTCAACGAGCCATGATCCCGGCACGAGCCATGCTGTGACGCCATCGGCTTTTTTACGGCCTTTGACAACAGACGCAAATGCACGGAAATCTTCTATACGACCATTGGTACATGCACCGAGAAATACATAATCAATCTTATGACCGATAAGTTTCTCTCCGGGGACAAACCCCATGTAATCAAGCGATTTCATGAACGATGGTTTTCCAGCTTCGTCGATATCGTCAAGTTGAGGAATACTTTCGCTTATTCCTATTCCCATGCCAGGATTTGTACCATAGGTGATTCTCGGTTCGATATCTGCCGCATCAAATTTCAACTCTTTGTCAAATATTGCATCGTCACCACTTTTCAATGTCTTCCAATATGCGACCGCTTTGTCCCAATCTTCGCCTTTTGGAGCATATTCGCGTCCTTTAATATACTCGAATGTTGTCTCATCG
The DNA here is from genome assembly GCA_905202125.1 of uncultured Prevotella sp. GTDB lineage: Bacteria > Bacteroidota > Bacteroidia > Bacteroidales > Bacteroidaceae > Prevotella. The sequence goes on along the minus strand of CAJKQX010000016.1, from coordinate 12,563 downwards.
GGTGCCACAAATCCACCTCTTGCGCCCATCTCTATTGAAAGATTGCAGAGGGTGAGACGTCCTTCCATCGACATATCCCTGACTACCTGTCCCGAATATTCCACGAAATATCCGGTAGCACCTGATGTTGTAAGTCTGGACATGAGAAAGAGAGCCACATCTTTGGCTGTGACACCCTTGCCTAACACGCCGTCGATGTTGATACGCATGGATTTAGGCTTTTGCTGCAATATACATTGCGATGCAAGCACCATCTCCACTTCACTTGTTCCTATTCCGAAAGCCACTGCTCCAACTGCACCGTGAGTAGATGTGTGAGAGTCGCCGCAGACTATCGTCATTCCCGGAAGTGTCAAACCCTTCTCCGGTCCTACCACGTGGATAATACCATTGTCTTTGGACATCATGCCATAGTGGGTGAGCCCGAATTCGGCGGCGTTAGCAGCCAAAGTGTCAACCTGCTTTTTCGATACAGGGTCACTTATCGGTTTGTCCTGATCATGTGTAGGTGTATTGTGGTCGGGCATGCAAAAAATCTGTTGAGGACGCAGACATTTGAGATTGCGTTTGCGCAAACCGTCAAAGGCTTGCGGACTTGTCACCTCATGACAATACAAACGGTCGATGTATAATTGTTGCGGACCGTCCTCAACTTGTCTGACGACATGCCGGTCCCATATTTTATCAAAAAGTGTATTCATTATTTACTTTAAATTATTTTTTGAATTTGTTGATACAATCTATATATGCTTCAACTGAAGCTGTCACGATATCGGTGTTGGCACCGAAACCGTAATACACGCTGCCGTCATACTCCACCTGCATGTGTACTTTACCCATATCGTCAGAACCTTTGCTGATGGCTTGAATAGTGAATTCCTTTAGTACCATCTGTTTCTGTATGATTTTCTTCAGTGCTCGTATGGCTGCATCCACCGGTCCGTTACCTGTCGAAGACTCTTCGAATTTCTGTCCTGAGATGTCAAGACCGATACTTGCCACACTCTTTACTCCCATACCTGTGGTCACCTGGAGATAATCGAGTTTCACTGCATGGCTCTCTGCCGTATCCGCACCGGCCAATACGAGAATATCCTCATCGGTCACCTCCTTCTTGCGATCGGCCAGCTTCAGGAATTTCTGATAAATGCTGTCTACCTTGTCTTCGTTCTCCACTTCTACACCGAGGACGTGCAGACGATATTTCAATGCCGCTCTGCCCGAACGCGCTGTGAGCACAATCGAGTTGTCGTCAAGTCCCACATCCTTCGGATCAATAATCTCGTATGTTGATACATTCTTCAAGACTCCGTCCTGATGTATGCCGCTGGAATGGGCAAATGCGTTGCGTCCCACAATGGCCTTGTTGGCCTGAACGGGCATATTCATCAAACTGGAGACCATACGGCTTGTAGGATAAATCTTGGTGGTATTGATGTTTGTCTCAATATTCAACTTATGACACTTTAATATCATTGCGATCTCTTCAAGAGACGTATTGCCGGCACGTTCGCCGATGCCGTTGATAGTCACCTCCACCTGACGTGCTCCGTTTAATACTCCGCTCAGTGTGTTGGCTGTTGCCATACCCAAATCATTATGGCAATGAGTGGAGATGATGGCTTTGTCCATGCAGTCTACATGTTCCATCAGATACTTAATCTTGCGTCCATACTCTTCCGGCAGACAATATCCTGTGGTATCTGGAATGTTCACAACCGTTGCACCGGCCTTGATTACGGCCTCCACTATTTTGGACAAGTATTCATTGTCTGTTCGTCCGGCATCTTCGGCATAAAACTCCACATCCTCAACATAGCGTTTGGCATATTTCACGGCAGCCACGGCACGTTCGAGAATTTCTTCTCTGTTCGATTGGAATTTGTACTTTATATGCGAATCAGATGTGCCGATTCCAGTATGTATTCGTTTGCGTTTAGCATATTTCAGCGACTCTGCCGCAACATCAATGTCTTTCTCCACCGCACGTGTAAGGGCACATATCACCGGCCATGTCACGGCTTTGGATATCTCAATCACCGAATTGAAATCTCCGGGACTGGAGATAGGAAAACCTGCCTCGATAACATCCACTCCCAGTTGCTCGAGCTGCTTGGCCACCTGTATCTTTTCTACGGTGTTGAGTTGGCATCCGGGCACTTGCTCACCATCACGAAGTGTGGTATCAAAAATGAATAGTCTGTCTGTCATATTCTATTTCTTATTAATTTATTTCTATTAATCACTTTATAAATAATGACCTTTCACACTATGATAAAGTGAGAAAGGCCATACATATATATTAATTAAAAAAACAATTATTACAGCAATATCTTACACTCTACCATCCCGACTATTTTCTGATAGTCGATTAATAATGGCATTACCTATAATATTCTGTGTAATTAGCATGTTTGTTGTTTTCATGTTGCAAAGATAATAAAATTTATTATATTAGCAAACAAATTACAACATTTTCATTGAAAAATCTTATATTTTGTTATCAAAACGGGATAAAGAACTGATATTTTTACACAATCTGAATTTATTTTTCAGGTGGATTAATACCAAAACGAGTCTCAACGATCGCTTTAATATATATATATATTTGATTATTTATACTTATCTTCTTCTCAATGAGGCGATTGAAAATCCAAATTTTTAACATTTCTCTTTTGCAAGATTTACTTCCGATTTAGAAAGACGTGAAGCCCAAAAACGTGAGGAATAACCTTATAAAACGTGAAAATTTGTACGATTGTCAGATTTTTATACACTTGATTTGCGAAAGGGCCCCTTTTGGTATGCGAAAGGAACCTTTTCGGGAGGAAAAAGGGCCCCTTTCGGACCCCAAGTCGGGCACTTTTTGAGGCCGATTTTGTGGTTTTTAAAGGTGTTCTCTTGACCATTGGAAATGACCGAACTTGATATTAGACTGATACACAATCATTTACACAAGTGCTGAAATTTTGCCGTATTTCGGGCGAGCAATCTTCTCGGTCTGAAATATCGCAAAATTCAGACAAAATTTTAACATTTGCGTCCGAGATAGTTGCGTATTTTTAATTATCTCCACCCGATTTAGGATGTTTTGTTAATGTCGGAAAGGATTCTTTTAACCCAAATCTGTCATTAGAGTTCATGGCAGTTTTGGAGATTATATTTGTTGTATTGCGACCATCTTGTCGAAGGCATAGCGGGCTATGGCGAGACAAGACGGGAAGCAAGACGACAAATAGAAGCCCAAAACACGTGAACAGACAATACGATAACCATCATTCATGCCCATTGTCGGTCTAATGACGATTTGGGTTTAACAATATAAATGTAGGGGATGAGTCCAAAAGTCCGTGTAAACGAGTTTCTGTGTGGATGGAAAATGGTGGTTTGGATATTTTTATCATTCGTTTCGAACGATTCCTGTATTTTACATTATACCATCCTCGCGGAGTTTCTCCTGCCATTTCCATGCAGAAGCGAGAACTTCTTCGAGAGGAGTATCGGCTTTCCAACCGAGTACCTTGTTAGCCTTGTCTACGTTGCCCCAAACCTTCTCGATATCGCCTTCGCGACGCGGTGCGTATGTCCAGTTCACTTTCACACCTGTGGCTTTCTCAAATTTCTCTACCACTTCAAGTGTAGATACCCCATTGCCGGTGCCTATGTTGAAAATCTCAACTGCATCGTTGTCCTGATCCAGTACGCGGGTCATGGCTGCAACGTGCGCCTTTGCAAGGTCTACAACGTATATATAATCGCGCACACAAGTGCCGTCGGGTGTATTGTAGTCATTACCAAATATTTTCAGTTGCTGGCGTATGCCTATGGCTGTCTGCGTAACAAAAGGAATGAGATTCATAGGCACACCATTAGGCAATTCTCCTATATGTGCCGACGGATGTGCTCCGATAGGATTGAAATAGCGCAATATGATCGATTTGATGGGTGCTCCGCTATGGATGAAATCCTGTATGATCTCCTCGTTTATCTGTTTGGTGTTGCCATACGGAGACAATGCTTTCTGTATTGGGGCATTCTCTGTTACAGGAAGATTTTCCTTTGATGGTTGTCCATAGACGGTACAGCTCGATGAGAAGATGATGCCCTTGACATCATATTTGGGCATCAGTTCCAGAAGATTGATGAGCGAAACGATATTATTGCGATAATACAGCAAAGGTTTTTCCACGCTTTCGCCTACGGCCTTGGATGCCGCAAAATGGATAATACCTTCGATATCGGGATATTTTGCAAATACTGCTTCGGTGGCTTCTTTGTCGCGCAAGTCGACATTCTCGAAAGCAGGACGCACTCCTGTGATTTTTTCAATACCATCGAGGACCTCAATCTTTGAATTTGAAAGATTGTCTACGATAACAACATTGTACCCAGCCTGTTGAAGTTCAACGGTTGTATGCGAACCGATAAAACCGGTTCCGCCTGTGACTAAAATTGTTTGTCTCATATCAAAAATATTTATATCAAATTGAGTAATATTATTATAATCCGAAAAGTGTTTTCAATCCGTTGTCTACCCCACTGAATCCCATGAAAGCCAAAGAGAGGAGACCGGCCGTTACGAGAACTATGGCAATGCCTCTCATACCTTTGGGTATATTGACCATAGCCAACTGTTCGCGTATACCGGCAAAGACTGTCAATGCCAATGCAAATCCGATGGCGGTGGAAAAAGCGTAAACGAGACTCTCCGTAAGGGTGAAATCTTTTTGTATGACAAGTATAGCTACACCCAGCACACAACAGTTTGTCGTAATAAGAGGTAAGAATATTCCAAGTGACTGATACAATGCAGGAGACACCTTCTTCAAGACTATCTCCACCATCTGCACCAGTGATGCGATGACAAGGATGAATGCTATCGTTTGAAGATATTGCAATCCGCACGGCTCCAGCACAAATCGTTGTAGCAGAGATGTCGCAAATACTGAAAAAGTAAGGACAAACGCTACGGCCATGCCCATACCCATAGCGGTATCAATCTTTTTGGAAACGCCGAGAAACGGACATATTCCCAAAAACTGAGACAAGACAATATTGTTTACAAATATCGCCGATATAAATATCAAGACATAGCCCATAATCATGATTCCTTATTTTTTAGTCTGTCGACAATTGCTATCAAGTAACCCAATGTGATGAATGCTCCCGGAGGAAGTATGAACAACAGCATATTGCATGTCTCAGGCAGCAACGCGATATTAAATATCGAGCCGGCACCCATCAGTTCCCTTACAGCTCCGAGTATAGTGAGGGCAAGAGTGAATCCGATGCCCATACCCAATCCGTCTGTCAGGCTTGCCAAAGGACTGTTCTTACATGCAAACGCTTCAGCGCGTCCCAATATTATGCAGTTCACAACAATTAACGGAATATAAAGACCCAATGACTTGTTGACGGTGGGAAGATATGCTTGAAGACTCATTTGAAGGATTGTCACAAATGATGCTATTATGACAACGAAAACAGGGATTCGAACTTTGTCGGGAGTAAGATTCTTTATCAACGACACGACCACATTGGAGCAGACGAGCACAAACATAGTGGCAAGTCCCATCGACATGCCGTTGATGGCGGATGTTGTTGTGGCAAGCGTAGGACACATGCCCAACAATAATACGAATATCGGATTCTCCCGAACAATACCGTTATTTAATATCTTGAAGTAGTTCATATCTCAAAAATAATATTGTATTGTAAATCAATCTACTTTGTTGGATGTCATATCCTCAAATACCGAATATGCCTGATTGACCGCTTGTAGAAAAGCACGTGAGGTGATTGTCGAGGCAGTGATGGCATCCACATCGCCTCCATCGTTCTTCACTCTCAATTGTTTGGCGGAAATCATATTCCTGCCGATCACGTTTCCTTTGCCGCAGTGTCCGAACCATGTATCGGCTTTTGAACCAAGTCCCGGGGTCTCGGCCGTTTGCAAAATGGAATAACCCAAGATGTTGGCGTCATTGTCGAAACCGACAAGAACTTTCAATGTACCGCCAAAACCGTTCACACTACTTTCTATTGCAACACCGACGTTCGGATTATCGTCTGTGGCGATATGATAGACCACAAAATTCGATTTCTTTCCTTCAATGATCTTGAATATCGAATCGGTGGCGCTGATTTTAGTATTCCGGTTGCCACCCATGACAGAGTTTATACCATCGGACAGTATCTTTTGTTCCTGTGTTTTGATTGGTTCGGTTGTTATATGATTGACCAAAGCCAACAATCCTCCCATAATGACGGCCACCGAAACCAAGACGGCAACCATGTTGGCAAGTGATGATTTGAGCTTTTTCATTGGCAAATGAATTTATCGTTTCTCACCAAAACGTTTTGGTTTGATATATGTGTTAATAATCGGAGTGAAAGCATTCATAATCAAAATGGCAAAAGAGATACCCTCGGGATAAGAGCCCCAATTGCGGATGACGACAGTCAGGAACCCTATTGCCATTCCATATATGAGTTGGCCTCTGCCCGTCATGGGGGATGTGACGTAGTCCGTAGCCATGAATACGGCTCCCAGCATCAGTCCTCCACTTGAAATCACGATGAAAGGATTGGGATAGACATTGTTCAAAAGATGTATCGCGCCTGAAAAAACAAATACTGTGAGAACTATACTTACCGGAATATGCCAGGTGATGATTTTTCGCCATAGCATGTATATCAATCCGATGATTATGGCAAGTGTGCATACCTCTCCCAACGCTCCTGCTCCGAAACCTGCTCCGGGTGTTCCGAGAAACATACTCAAAGCATCGGGCAATTTCTCAAGACAAGATGTATCGCCTGTCTGAATGGCCTGTTTCATAATGCTCAACGGTGTTGCTGCCGTGACAGTATCGAGATATTCGGTCAGTTGTCCGGATACGGGCCATGAGGTCATCTGTGCCGGAAAGGACACAAGAAGGAAACAACGACCGGCCAGTGCCGGGTTGAAGATATTGCAACCGAGGCCGCCAAATGTCATCTTGCCCACACCTATGGCAAACAGGGCCCCCAATATTATGATCCAATAAGGAAGGTTGGACGGCAGATTAAGTCCCAGAAGCAAACCAGTGAGTATGGCCGAACCGTCTGTTATCGTGAGATTCGGATTTTTCAGAATGTACTTGTTGATGGCCCATTCGAAAAAAACACATGATGCCACGCTGACCGAACATACTATTGACGAGCCTATGCCAAAATACATTAAGGAGACTGCCAATATCGGTGTGAGAGCAATCAGCACACCATACATATTGCGGGATATGGTGTCTCGGGAATGTATGTGTGGTGATAATGAAACTATTAATTCAGACATTATTATCTAATTTATTTCTTGGTTCTTGACTTGATTATTTGTGACACGGTGTATTTGCCCAGTCGGATATTATCCAGCATCGGGCGGTTGGCCGGACATGTGTATTGGCATGCGCCGCATTCCAGACATGAGGTGATATTATTCTTTTCGGCTTTCTCCCAATCGTGCATCGCCGAAACGGTTGCTATCAGATAAGGTTCAAGCCCCATCGGACAAACATTCACGCATTTGGCGCATCTGATACACGGTCCTATATTGCTGCGTGTGGTCTCTTTACCGCTGATAACGGTGATACAGTTCATGTTTTTGCAGACCGGCACCTCATCACTCATCAATGCCTTGCCCATCATCGGTCCACCTGACAGCAGTTTGTTCTTACCCTCGGGCAATCCTCCGCAATGATCGATAATGGATTTGACAGGTGTTCCAATGCGCACGAGGAAATTGCCGGGTTGCGAGAGTTTCTTACCCGTAACTGTCACACAGCGTTCTATCAACGGTTTGTTTTTCATCACGGCCTCATATATGGCATACGTCGTAGCTACATTTTGAACCAACGCTCCTACCGATGCCGGAATGGCCGGCGGTGCGGGCACTTGTCTGCGGATGATGGCATCAACCAACTGTTTCTCGCCGCCTTGAGGATATTTTTGTTTCAGTGAAACGACCTCTATCTCGGGACATTCGCGCGTTTTCTTCATGAGCAGGGATATTGCCTCGGGTTTGTTGTCTTCCACTCCGATGTATGCTTTGCTCACGGATGTAGCCTTCATCAGTAATTTTATCCCGATCAAAATCTCATCGGCGTGTTCGATAATAAGTCTGTAATCGGATGTGATGTAAGGTTCGCATTCCACGGCATTTATTATAACACACGTGAGCTTGTTCTCGGGGGATGGACACAATTTGATGAATGTCGGGAAACCGGCTCCGCCCATTCCGACAATTCCTGCGTCCTTGACACGCTGTACTATTGTTTCTGACGTGATCTCCGGATGTTCATCAAGTGTCTCGATAGTATCGGTCCTATCAATGCTGTCTTCCCACACATCGTCCTCGACACCGATGATGATTGCCGGCTGATAATATCCCGATGTATTGATTGCTTTGTCAATTTTCAATACCGTTCCCGACACCGATGAATGAATAGGAGCGGAGACAAAACCGTTGGCTTGGGCTATGAGTGAGCCTACTTTCACCTTGTCTCCTTTTTTTACTATTGGAACGGCCGGTGCACCAATGTGTTGGGCTAAAGGTATTACCACCGTGTCGGGAGCAGGAAGCGCAACGGTTGGTTTATCTGCTGTGATTTTATTGTCAGATGGATGAATGCCGCCTATTCTGAATGTTCTGGAAATCATAATGTTGATTCAAATTTGTTAAACATTTGCTGTTCTGATAATCAGCATTGATGTTCATCTTTCTTCAAGGGATCACCCGTGATATGAATTGAATGACGAACACAAGCTGTCACGCAGTTGCCGCATAAACTACATTTTGTACTATCGATATGAGCTAAGTTGTCTTCGATTGTGATGGCGTCGGCCGGACATTCTTTCTTACATTTTCCACATCCGATGCAGGAAGCATTGCAAGACTTGATAGCCAACGGTCCGCGGTCCTTATTCATGCAGGCCACATAAATGAGACGATCGGCAGGTCTGCTGACACATAATTCCATAATATGTCGCGGACAAGCATTTGTGCAAGCACCGCAACCTGTGCATTTATCCCTGTCAACCTCGGCAATCCCGGTGTCCTTATTTATGGTTATGGCACCGAATTGGCATGCTTTCACACAGTCGCCGCAACCCAAACAACCATATCCACAGGACAATTCGCCCATGCCGCACATGTTTAAAACGGCACATGTGCGCAGTCCGTCATATTGTGATATTCGGCTTCGGAGTTCGCAATCGCCCGCACATCTCACTATTGCAACGCGCCGTTCCATACCTTCGGAAGATAATCCAAGCACTTTTGCGATACTGTCCATCACGGCCGGTCCACCGACCGGGCAAACCATACCATCCATATTACCGTTGTCGGAGGCTTTGACCAATGCATCAGCAAAACCGGCACAGCCGGGATGTCCGCATCCGCCGCAGTTGGCCTGAGGCAGTAATGCGGCTACCCGGGCCACTCGCCCATCTTCTTCAACAGCGAATTTTTTGGAACAGATATATAATACGACTGAAGCAATCAATGCAATCAATCCAAGCACACATACAGCAATCACCATATAATTCATATCACATCTTATAATAGTAAATATCATTCATCAACCAGCTCGATGGAAAACCGTCGGCCGATTGTCTTCCGTTTAAGATACAGAATCCATACATACACCATTACCGAGCATACCGAGACGACCGACGCTCCCGACTCGCTGTCAAAAACCATATACACCGCGATAAAAGACGTAAGTAGACAAACAAGAGGGATAATGAAGGCATAAAAAACCGCGGTACGGGCACTGTCTTTCCCGATCGACACTGTCACACAATCTCCCACCCGATACTTTTCGTTGGCTGTTGAATCCATAATATCGACAATCATCTCCTTGCTTTCCGTTCTGGTACATACGTGCGAGATCCCGCACGATGCACAAGCCGAAGACCGAACAATACAGACACGTGCTTGGTTGGGCTTTAACTCTGTGATCACACCTCTATGTTTTATCTTGTCACACGACCGGCTCATATTCTGCAAAAGTAATATTATAAATTCAAACCACAAATAAAAAATATAACATTTTCCCTTTTTTATATCGTACTATTAGCAAAAAACACTATATTTGCATTGAGTTTATTTAATGTGATGAGCATATGAAAATGTCAGAACAAACCACACAGCAGATTGAGCGTTTCTTAAATAAAACGGTTCAGAAATTTCCACCCGATGAGACAACATCCCTTTTGACCGACATACACATCCGCGTGTCGCAGGATAGTGGCGAGATGATATCATTTAATGATGACGATGTGGAGATTACAAGATGTGTGGTTGAGCAATGGATTGATAATAATGATGAGGATTTCTACAAATTTGTGGAAAATGCTTTGCAGAAATCTCTCAACAAGTTGCATGATATCGTCGATTGTATGGGAATAATGAAGCCATATAGCTTTATCCTCGAAAACGACGAGCAGGAACATCTTGCCGAATTATATTTGGTAGACAATGACACTGTCATCATAGGAGGAGACCTGATGTCGGACCTTAATGATGATCTGAATACATTTTTCGAAAACCTGATGAAAGATAATGATTAAGGTGGAATTTGAAATCCCCACCTTAATCATTATTACGATTTAACCTGCATAATCCATGGGATTATTCGTAGCAGGAATTTCTATAAATAATGCAGGTTAAATTCAAAGTTTAATCTTTTTCTTCACACCCTTGCTCTCATTGCTCATTCTGTCGAGCGCAGTGACTACATAGGTGTATTTTGTCTTGCCGTCGGTATATGGCAGCTTCAACATCGTGTTGGGTGTGATGGATATAATATTGGCAGGATTTTCGGTATTTACTTTTTCGCCCGGCGCAAAACGATAGACTACGTAGCGTGTGGCTTTGTCGTTCCAATCCTTGCCATCGGGAGCAGTCCAGAACAGTATGTATCCATCCGGCGTCCATACGGGTTTCAATTTCTTGGGCTTGCCCGGTTTCTTATCATCGATGAAAGGCATTGACGGTTGAAGGGCGGGATATTTCCAATACGTATCTCGCAGTATCGAACCGTAGTTTCCGATATTGTCAACGGCAGCTTTGGCATACCACAAAACCACACCTTTGACATTACGCATCTGACTTCTGAGATTGTATTTGGCCGGCATCTGATTGCTGTTGGGATTCTCGGTATCGGCATACTTGGTTGTACGCTCTATATCTTCGCCTATGAAGAGAGGACGCTTGCCGGCATAGCGGTTCCACCATGCAATCAATGTCTTGTAGTCGGCCGTGGGATGACCTATCTGCCAATAGAGCTGCGGCACACAGTAATCTATCCATCCGTTGTTGACCCACAACAGCACGTCGGCATACAAATCATCATAATTCTGCAGACCGTTTGTCTGACTGCCGATGTTGGGTGCACTCTTCTGATTACGGTAAATACCGAAAGGTGATACGCCGAACTTGACCCAGGGCTTGCGTTTGTGTATGGTCTCGCAGAGCTCTTTGATGAATACATTCACATTGTCGCGACGCCAATCTTCTATGTTGCGTATGCCATTGTTGTGTTTTTGAAATTCATCTTTGTCAGGTATCTGAAGACCGGCTACGGGATATGGATAAAAATAATCATCTATATGCAATCCGTCTACATCATATCGGCTCACGATATCATCTACGACCTGACAAATATATTTCCTGTTTTCGGGCATTCCGGGGTTGAGAATGAACTGTCCGTCATACGAAAATACGTTTCCGGGAGATTTTATGGCGATATGATTGCTGGCAAGATTGGTCGTGGTCTTTGTCTTTGCGCGATATGGATTGATCCACGCATGCAGCTCCATCCCACGTTTGTGACATTCGTCAATCATCCACTGCAAAGGGTCCCAGTAAGGATTCGGGGCCTTGCCCTGAACACCGGTGAGAAAACGGCTCCACGGTTCGATGTCGCTCTGATACAAGGCATCACACTCGGGACGCACCTGAAAAATGATGGCATTGACACCGTCTTTCATCAATTCATCGAGCTGATAAGTCAGAGTCTTCTGCATGGCAGCAGTCGACATACCTTGAAATTGGCCGTTCACACATTGTATCCACGCACCTCTGAATTCTCTTTTGGAATGTCGCACTTCGGCATAGATAGCCGTAGAAAGAAACAGGATGGCAATAATACACGAAAGTCTCAATCTGAAAATCTTATACATGTTATTAAGTTTTTTGGGTAACAAAATTAATAAAATTTTAACGATTACCCACTACAAAGTAATGTTTTTTTTATGAAAATTCGATATATAAATAGGAATAAATTAGAAATAAGTAACTTATGAACTTTTCTCAAAGAACGAGGTAATGACTTGGCAACAGTCGCAAATTCTGTGATATGCGGTGTATTTCCTTCTCCCAAACAACTCCTTTTGCAAACATACAAAAATAAAATGGAGAAAAAGAATCTTAGGAACTTTATTTTTGGGGGATTTCATCCCTTGATTTGATACTGTTTCTTTGAGTGTGTCTGAGCGAAGGCACTGAAAAAAAGGACCCGTCC
>CAJKQX010000015.1 GCA_905202125.1 uncultured Prevotella sp. | reverse complement strand
GGTCTACAGGCTTGAGTGAACTCGCCTCAGACACACTCAGTGAAACACTACCAAATTGCAGGAAGAAGACAGGGAGATGACAGAACAAGTAAAGGGATAAAAGAAAAAACGTGTCAGGATAATAAAATATTCTGACACGGTCTTTTCTTATGTAATAAGATAATAATCAATTGTTAACAGAACCACCTACAATATCCAACAGTTCGTTTGTGATGGCCTGTTGACGGCCCTTATTGAATTGTAGATTCAACTGGCGCAACAATTCATCTGCATTATCCGTAGCTGTTTGCATTGCAACCATACGGGCAGCATGCTCAGATGCATTGCTGTCAAGAAGTGCAGTATAAATCATCAAATCCACATACTTAGGGATTAACGCGCTCAAAACGGTCTTCATATCCGGTTCGACGATAAAATTATCGTTCAACGGTTTAACCGCTTTCTGTTCACGCTCTTCATTGGTTTCCTTGTTTCGCAGATAATCTTGCGATGCCTGTGTGACAACATTTAGAGTCAAGTCTCTGTCATTATCAGCACCGAGGTGTTCCTCTATATCGATGGGAAGGAATGACTTGCGCTGCAAAATCTGTGAACCGGCACTCTTGAAATGATGATAGATAATTTCTACTTTGTCAATCTCACCCGCTGCAAACTTCGTACAAATCTCTTTGGCAATCTCGATACACTGATTCGCATTTGGCTTATCTGCCAATTCTGTGTAATCTCCGGCACTTGTGAGGCCGAGTTTCTGAACCTTCTCAGCCACCTTACGTCCGATAGGATAAATCAATATATTCTCCTTGCCTAATTCTTTGTAATAGTTCACCGCAGAAAGCATCATCTTGATAATATTAGCATTGTATCCACCGCAAAGACTGCTGTTTGATGCATAGACAATCAATGCAACACTTTTAACGGGTCTTACTTCACTGAATATTGTTTTGGCATCGACCTCCGAAGCTAAGAAAGTCTTCAAGATTCGTTCCAACATATTCTCATAAGGCAGCATACTCTCTATCATCTGCTGGGCATGATGTAGTTTGGATGATGCGACCATTTTCATAGCACTCGTAATTTTACGAGTGCTATTTACTGATACTATGCGGTTTTTAATTTCTTTCAGTGATGGCATACGCTATATTATTTATTGTATTGTCCGGCTACGTCGGCCATAACACTTTCGATGACAGAGGTGATCTCATCATTGATGATACCCGATGAAAGCACATCAATAACATCAACCTTATGTTTTGAACGGAGTCTGTCAAGGAACAAGTTCTGACATTCGCGCACCTTTTCAACCGGAACAGCTGACATCAATCCGTGAGTTCCGCAGTAGAGAATTGCTATCTGCTCGCCCACATTCATCGGACTGTACTGCGACTGTATCAACAGCTGATTGTTCTTACGTCCGCGGTCGAGAGTCATTGCAGTAACGGCATCCATATCACTTGAGAATTTGGAGAATGCCTCAAGCTCGCGATACTGTGCCATATCGATCTTCAATGTTCCGGCCACTTTCTTCATACTTTTGATCTGAGCCGAACCACCCACACGACTTACCGAAATACCTACATTGACAGCCGGACGGAAGCCCTGATTGAACAGGTCGGTCTCAAGATAAATCTGTCCGTCGGTGATTGAAATCACGTTTGTAGGAATATAAGCCGATACGTCGCCAGCCTGTGTCTCGATGATAGGAAGAGCCGTCAGCGAACCACCACCCTTGACATGTCCTTTCAGACATTCGGGCAGGTCATTCATCTGTTCGGCAATCTCCTGCTGGTCATTGATACGAGCGGCACGCTCCAAGAGGCGGCTGTGAAGATAGAATACATCTCCGGGATAAGCCTCACGACCTGAAGGACGGCGAAGAATCAAGGACACCTCACGATAAGCTACAGCCTGTTTGGACAGGTCATCGTAAACGACCAAAGCCGAATATCCTCTATCGCGGAAATACTCACCAATAGCAGCACCGGCAAACGGAGCATAATACTGCATGGCGGCAGGATCGGCGGCTGTAGCAGAAACAACAATGGTGTAAGGCATGGCACCATGCTCTTTGAGCGTAGATACCAAAGCGGCCACTGTCGAAGCCTTTTGTCCTATGGCCACATAGATACAATAGACAGGTTTGCCTGCTTCATAAAAATTTTTCTGATTGATAATTGTATCAATGGCAATAGCTGTTTTACCTGTCTGACGGTCGCCAATGATAAGCTCACGTTGTCCGCGTCCAATAGGAATCATCGAGTCCACTGCTTTCAATCCCGTCTGTAAAGGTTCTTTCACCGGTTGACGATAAATCACACCTGGCGCCTTACGGTCGAGAGGCATTTCAAAAGCATCGGAAAGATCAATATCTCCTTTACCATCGATGGCTTCTCCAAGAGGGTTGATGACACGGCCGAGCATATTATCATTTACACGTATGCTTGCAATACGTTTTGTACGTTTCACAACCATACCCTCTTTAATATCCGAGGTAGTACCAAGAAGTACACATCCGACATTGTCCTCCTCAAGGTTCATCACAATGGCCATAGTACCATTTTCAAACTCGAGAAGTTCGTTCGCTTCGGCATTCCGCAGACCGTAGATACGAGCCACGCCGTCACTTACTTGAAGTACGGTACCAACCTCATCAAACTGGGCAGAGTCGTTGATGCCTTTCAGTTGATTGACAAGCACCTGAGATACCTCACTCGGTTTTATTTTATCTGACATTATTTAATTTAATGCTTAATAATTAAATATCAATTATTTACTTAACTGTGTCATGATTGTGTTCAACTTTGTTTTAATGCTGTTATCCATACGATAAGTATCATATTCCAGCACAAAGCCTCCAATCAATTCCGGTTTGATTTGTGTTTCAAAATCCACAGTTTCTCCATTAGTTCTACTCTCCACGATCTTCTTCATTTTTTCTTTTATGTCCGAAGATACTTCAGTAGCCGTTGAGAGTTTGGCACGGATAATATTCTTATGTTTTCTATAAAGAGTGATATACGAATTAGCAATAAATTGCATGATGTTCACGCGATCTTCTTTCAAAACAACGTTTATCAGAGAACGGGTTATTTCACACGGCTTGCCACCCGTTGCAGTCACGAGCAACTCTGCTTTGTGTTGTTTCGAGAGCATTGGATTGTCTATCGTAAGTCTCAATTCGGGTACACTGATGTAATTGTGGGCCAGTGTGTTCATTTCTTCATACACCGTCTCTTCAGAATTAGCATCAACACTCGCTTTCAACAAAGCCCGTGCATACCTTACCGATATTACTCCTATATCCATTGTCACACTTAGTTTTTAGAAGACATATTATCCAGCATACGATTGATCAAATCCATCTGTCTTATATTATCATCGAGTTTCTCGCGCAGGATTTTCTCTGCGATATCAACGCTCAACGACACCACCTGATTGCGGATATCGTTTACGGCCATTTGCTTCTCGTTTGCGATTTCTGCTTTAGCCTCTTCGATAATACGGGTACTTTCCTCGCGGGCTGTCTCACGCGCCTGTTCCAAGATGGCGTCACGCGCATCGGCTGCTTCCTTCAAGATAGCTGCCTGATTGGCGCGAGCTTCTTTCAGAAAGGCCTCACCCTCCTGCTTGATATTCTCGAGACGTGATGATGCTTCGTGTGCTTTGGACAGACTTTCGTCAATGTATTTGTTTCGCTCGTCAACCATGTTAAGGATTGCGGGGAAACCGAATTTAGCAAGAACTACAAACACCACCAGAAACGCCAGGAGCATCCAAAACAGAAGACCCGGGTCGGGAGTTAGAAATGATGGTAAATTCATCTGCTGTTTTTAAAATTACTTATCCCATTATTTGATAAGGAATGCACAAGCGGCAATTGCGAACAGTGCACAACCTTCCACAAAGGCAGCAGTAAGAATCATGTTAGGTGTAATTTTGCCTGATGCTTCCGGCTGACGGGCAATAGCATCCATTGCATTTCCACCAATTTTACCAATACCTATACCTGCGCCAATTGTTGCAAGACCTGCACCGAGACCGCAGCCCAGCTGTGCCAGACCTTCAGCAGCCAATAAAGTTGAAATAATCATAAGTTTAAAAGTTTTTTATTGTTAATATTATTTATATCTAATTTTATTATTCTATTACGCCTCATGCTCTTTATGAGCCAGACCTATAAATACTGCACTAAGAATAGTGAATACGTATGCTTGCACAAATGCGACGAGAAGTTCAAGACAGTTCATGAACAAAAGCATCACAATACTGAAGAGATTCAGACCCAAGCCAAAACCTACACCCATAGACCATCCTAAGAATATCACACATGTAAAACTCAAGATGACAGCATGGCCCGCCATCATATTGGCAAAAAGACGAATCATCAGAGCGAACGGTTTTGTTATCACACCAAACAATTCTATCACGGGCATCACAGGTATCACTTTAAGAAACAGTGGTACATCCGGCCAAAATATATCTTTCCAATATTCTTTGTTTCCAAACAGATTGATAGCAATCATTGTACATAAGGCAAGGAACAATGTGATATTAATGTTTCCCGTAACATTCACACCTCCAGGAATTATTGGAATAAGTCCTAACAGATTGGTTGTGAATATAAAGAAAAATACCGTAAGCAAGTATGGCGCATAAAATCTGCAACATTTTTCATTGATTGATGCTTTTATCACACTGTCATAGATGGTAACTACGATCATTTCTATCACACCTACGAAACCGCCGGGAGCATTGCTGGTCTTATCATGTTTCTTATACCAGCGGGCGCATGACAAAAATATGACAATCAGTATTATCACGGCAATCCATATTTGTGCCACGACCTTCGTGATACTCAGATCCAAAGGACGTACAACACTGCCATCCGAAAGTTTCTCATAGATTTTCCCATGATTTTCGGTATTGATAAAAAATTGTTGCGGCAGACTATGGATAGTGCAAAAATGCCACTCTCCGGTTTGCTCACTACGTATTATCACAGGCAGAGGCAAACTGAGATGTTTATCCTTATATGATGCAATGTGCCATTCATACGCATCCGACAAATGTTCAAGCACTATCTCGGGAATGTTGAGTTCTGTGTTTTCAGCCTCCGTCGTTACTGCGTGTGACTGCAATGAAAACAAAGCCGTCAGCAACAGAGCAAATATAAATTTTAATTGTTTCATCATATTACTTTAATATAGAGGACTTTATGTAGTCATCTGCTTCCGAGACACATGTGTAAAAAATACGACATGGTTGATCAGAAAAACAAAATAGTAAGACATAAATACTGCAAAGAAAGGCAACATCCCACCACTTTCAGTCACGAGATAATACACCAACATCACCATCAAAGCCAAAAGCATTCTGAAACCGGACGATGAGGTATAAAATATAGGTAAATAATCCGGGCATTGCTTAGCAATTCTGCTCCATATCAGAACATCAGTCAAATTGACTATTACAGAGAAACCAACGCTCACAGCCAATGGACCATAGATATTGTCCACATGACACGTATCCATTATCAGCCATGCCACTGCCGTCATTACAACAGCAATGGATACAATCCTTAACGAATAAAGATTTCTCTGTTTAGCCACATTATTAATCATACCTATTTGCGCTGATCTTTGTATTTATTTCCACTAATTTATAATTCTGCGCATATACTTACTTCATTCTTCTGTACTTCAACGAATCCTCCGGAAATATTGAATTGATGTTCCTGACCGGTCACAGAATAAGTCACAACACCTTTATCCAAAGAAGAAATGATTGGTGCGTGATTTTCCAGTATCTCAAAAGAGCCGTTTGCTCCAGGAACTTTCACACCGTCCACTTCTCCTTCGTATTCGATTTTCTCGGGAGATACGATTTTCAGTTTCAATGCCATATACAAGTCATTATTATTTGCCGGCGGCCTCAGCCAAGAGTTTCTTAGCCTTTGCCTTCACATCCTCGATAGTACCAACATTAAGGAAAGCCTGTTCAGGCAGATCATCAACATCACCGTCAAGAATGGCGTTAAATCCTTTGATAGTATCTTCAATAGAAACCATCACACCGGGAACTCCGGTAAACTGTTCTGCCACTGTGAACGGTTGTGAAAGGAAACGCTGTACACGGCGAGCCCTATTCACAATGAGTTTGTCCTCATCAGACAACTCATCCATTCCGAGGATGGCGATGATATCCTGTAATTCCTTATAGCGTTGCAGAATCTCTTTCACTCTTTGGGCACATTCATAGTGAGCCTTACCCACAATCAGCGGGTCAAGGATACGTGATGTACTACCCAGCGGATCGACAGCCGGATAAATTCCAAGCTCGGTTATCTTACGCGAAAGTTCGGTAGTGGCGTCAAGATGGGTAAATGTAGTTGCAGGAGCCGGGTCGGTCAAGTCATCTGCCGGCACATATACAGCCTGAACAGATGTAATTGAACCATTCTTGGTTGATGTAATTCGTTCCTGCATGGCACCCATCTCACTGGCCAAAGTAGGTTGATATCCTACGGCCGAAGGCATACGTCCAAGCAGAGCCGAAACCTCAGAACCTGCTTGTGTGAAACGGAAAATGTTGTCGATAAAGAAAAGAATATCTGCCGATCCTCCATCTTTACCACCACCATCGCGAAACTCTTCTGCAACTGTGAGTCCGGAGAGAGCAACCGATGCACGTGCTCCCGGCGGTTCGTTCATCTGTCCGTAGACAAGTGTTGCCTGACTTTTCTTCAATTCTTCGGGGTCAACAAGCGAGAGATCCCACTTGCCTTCAGCCATGGCCTTTTTGAACTTGTCTCCATAACGCACAACTCCCGATTCGATCATCTCGCGAATCAGGTCATTGCCTTCACGTGTACGTTCACCCACACCTGCAAATACAGAATATCCATTGTGACCTTTTGCGATATTGTTGATAAGTTCCATAATGAGAACGGTCTTGCCTACTCCGGCTCCACCGAACAATCCAATCTTACCGCCTTTCATATAAGGTTCAAGAAGGTCGATCACTTTAATACCCGTAGCGAGCATCTCTTTCTTTGTGGACAATTCGTCGAACGAAGGTGCTTCCCTATGTATCGGATATGCACCCTCCATATCGAGTTGATGCATACCGTCAATCGGTTGTCCGATGACATTGAGCATTCTACCTTTGATCTGGTCACCGGAAGGCATCTTGATAGGCGAACCCATCGGGATAGCTTCCAATCCACGTTTCAGACCATCGGTATTGTCCATTGCCACGCATCTCACGGTGTCTTCACCAATGTGTTGCTGAACCTCAACAATCAATTCACGACCATTGCCACGATCTATTTTCAGAGCGTCATAAATTTTAGGCAACACCTTCTCTGCATCCTGACCTTTTGTATCGAAATAAACATCGATTACAGGTCCGATGATTTGAGAAATATGCCCTACTGTTTGTGCCATATATTTTTATTTTGTATTATTTCCGTAATTTTCCAATTGCAAAGATACGAAATAATTATCATATCGACAATTTTTTAAAACCCGATACTGTGTCTAAATGTACGGGAATATTATTCCATTCAACGTAATATTGTAATAAACAATCAGATACTCAGTTCATCCAATACCTTTATCAACTTACGGTCAAACGGTTTGTCACTGCGTATAGCCTCGCTCAGCGGCACATAAACCACTTCGTTGTTTCTCACACCGACCATCACATTGCGTTGTCCTTGCATGATGGCCTCGATGGCACCTACACCTGTTCTTGAAGCAAGAATGCGGTCGTGAGCGGTCGGACGTCCACCTCGCTGTAAGTGGCCGAGGATGGACACACGTACATCATACTGCGGGAATTCGTTGCGCACACGGTCGGCGTAGTACAAAGCGCCACATTTGGGACTTTCGGAAACTATAACGATACAACTTTTCTTAGACTTACGTATGCCGCGTTCCATGAATCGTGCCAACTGATCCACATCGGTGGAATCCTCAGGGATGATAGCAGCTTCGGCGCCGCTGGCAATTGCACTGTTCTGTGCCAAGAATCCGGCATCACGTCCCATTACCTCTATAAAGAATATTCGTTCATGACTCTGCGCGGTGTCACGGATACGGTCCACACACTCGACAATGGTATTCAGTGTGGTGTCATATCCTATCGTTGAGTCTGTGCCATACAAGTCGTTATCAATAGTACCGGGCAGTCCGATACAGCACACATCATAGTCTTGTGCAAAAAGCATGGCACCGGTGAGCGAACCGTTTCCACCTATCACCACAAGTGCGTCAATCTCGGCAGCCTTCAGATTCTCATAGGCTTTCTGGCGTCCTTCCGGAGTGGCAAATTCCTTTGAGCGTGCTGTCTTCAGTACCGTTCCGCCAGACATGATGATTCCACTCACATTCTCAGTCGTGAAATCTTCGATTTCGCCTTTTATCAATCCGGCATACCCACGATATATTCCTTTAATTTTGAAACCATTGCAGATACCTGCACGGGTCACGGCACGTATGGCTGCATTCATTCCCGGAGCATCTCCTCCCGATGTCAGGATACCTATTGTTTTAATTTTTGCCATTATATTAATTTTTTATATACATATTTCCATGAGAAACCACAACAATGCGTATCCGGCCACAGCTCCGACCAATGCCATCAGTCCGGCGTTTCTGAAATACCATCCCACATGCAAACGTTCCATCTTCATCAGTGCCACACCACTGACCGAACCGATACACAATATATTTCCGGCAACGGCAGAGGTATATGCTATGATTTTCCAATACATGCCGTTTTGGCCGTAAACAGACAAGCCTTCTATATTTCCGGATTGAGCGATAGTTTCCATGTCAGATATGGATATCATGTTGACAGCGGTAGCAAAATTTTCAAGTACGACACTGATCGTGCCTGAGATTGCGCCGACTATCCATACATTATTAATTTCATTATCTATAAACGTTGTCAGATGTTGCATCACACCTGTCTCACGAGCCACGCTCACAGCAAGAATGACACCCATGACATAAAGTATCATTTGTATGACGCCGTATTGCAAAACACGTGGTATGCGTCTCTGTACGGTATCTGATGTGTTCAATAATTTACGATTCATTATTTCATGAACGATCCACAATACAGACAAAACACAGAGTGCACCAATAAACGGACTAAGCTTGGTTATATTATGAAATGTGGGAATAAACCACAAACCTCCGATACCGACAAAAAGCATCAACAACCTTTGCCATATATTAAGATTGGTATCGTCTCCACGATAAGGCATGGTTATCCATTCGGTATCAAGACGCTCGGGCAACGCACGTCCTATCCACCAAACAGGCAACGCCCATGCCACAAGACACGGCAAAGCGAGGGTCAACGAAAAGTTTGTGGCTGTGACAGCCCCATTGTTCCACAACACCAATCCAGTGGGATCTCCTATAACGGTCAAAGCGCCACCACAATTGGCTGATAGTACAATGGCGCACCCCAACAGCATTCGCTGACGTCTGCTTTTCACCACGTTATGCATCATTATCAACATCATTACCGTGGTGGTGATGTTATCAAGATTGGCAGATATCACAAAGGTGACGACAGACAATATCCACAACATTTTCCTACTGTTACGCGTCCGCAGAAGCTGCGAGATAAAATCAAAACATCCATTGCTCTGCAATATTTCTACAATCGTCATAGTGGCGAGAAGGAAAAGTACAATTTCCGACGCACGACCTACATATTTAAGAAATATGTTTTGAGCAATAAACTGCTTGACCATATTGCCAGATGATGCATTGTCACCGAGAAAAGATAAATACTCATCTGAATGCTGGCTCATCACAAAATCAGAACCGTTGCTTATATACAACATCCAACCTAAGGTGCCTATAAAAATAGCCACCGCAGTCTTATTGATATTTGTCAAATTTTCTGTTGCTATCAGAAAAAGGCCTACAAGCAATATGGAGACAATGATGAGTGTCATAAATTTAATACATGTGATTGCAAAATTAATAAATTCTTACCAATCTTGCAAATAGTAATTTTATTTTATTGGTACTCCCCCACATTCTATTTTGATATTAATCAACAACGACTGTTCATTCTTATCAGTGACATATAAAAGGAAACCATGAAACAATCTTTCTAAATCATTAATTTCCAAAGTATTAATATTTATTCAAGATAAAATATCATGTCATTCAAAATATCATGTGAAATGTATCACCGACAAGAAATGGTTCATCCGATATCCGGAGTGGAAATTTTACAAATATCTATTATTACTATCTATGATTTTGGAGCAATGAAACATTTTTAGACATCTAACGGGTGCGATTGCAAATGCAAAAATTTAACATTTCATTTTCGCAAGATTTAATCTCGTTTTAGAAAGATGCGGAACCAAAAAAATGGAAAAAATCATCCTAAGAAACGTGAAAAAACATCCGATTTTGCTATTTTTATCCTCTTGATTTGTGAAAGGGGCCCTTTTGGAGTGCAAAAGGAACCCTTTTAGGAGGCAAAAGGGCCACTTTAGGACTCCAATTTGGGCACTTTTTTGAAACATTTTCGGTGGTTTTCAATGTTTTTTTGGGGATTTTCGGAAGTACACAAATTGTATATCATATTGATATACAATAATTTATGCAAAGTGTCGAAATTTGGGCATATTTTGGCCGAACAACCTCCCCGGTCGAAAATATCGCAAAATTGAGACAATTTTTTAACATTTACCCCCTGAGATAGTTGCGTATTCTTAATTATCTCCCCCCAAATTCGGCGATCTCATTATTGGTTCATCACTTCAAATGACGGATGAATCAGAAAAATCTTTATAAAATTGCCAACATTAAACATGAAATGCCATATTGTCTTATCATTAAAAAATGTTACCTTTGCATGATACAATCTTTAATAACAATTTAATAACAAAACCACGCGTTATAAAACAAGCATTAAAATGTCAAGAAAAAAGAAGCCATTACCAATATTGGAAAATATAACCATCACGGAAATTGCAGCTGAAGGCAAATCAATAGCAAAAGTCAACGATATGGTCATCTTTGTACCGTTTGTCGTTCCTGGCGACGTTGTTAATCTGCAAATAAAACGCAAAAAGCACCACTACTGTGAGGCGGAAGTGATAAGTTTTGTGAAATACAGTGACAATCGTTGCACACCTATGTGCCGACATTTCGGCATATGTGGAGGATGCAAATGGCAAATGTTACCCTATGAGCAACAACTTAAGGCCAAACAGAAGCAAGTGTACGACCAGTTGTCACGCATCGGAAAAGTGGAGTTGCCGGAACTGAGACCGATAAAGGGTTCGGTGAAAACAAGCGAATATCGCAATAAGCTTGAATTTGGATGTTCCAACAAGAAATGGCTCACCAAAGAGCAGATAGAAACTGGCGTGACTTTTGACAACATGAACGCCATTGGTTTCCATATCACCGGAGCTTTTGACAAAATACTTCCAATTGAGAAATGTATGCTCATGGACGATCTGCACAATCAGATAAGAAACGAGATAAGGGATTACGCACTCAAAACAGGCATGACATTTTTCGACCTACGCGAGCAACATGGTCTGCTCAGAGACATCATGATACGCAACTCCAACACAGGCGAGTGGATGGTGCTGATACAATTCCATTACGATGAAGATGGCGATAATGAAAGAGCAAAAAGTCTGCTGCAACACGTTGCCGATAAATTCCCGCAAATCAGTTCGTTACTATATGTAAACAATCAGAAATGCAACGACACATTCAACGATCTCAACATATCGGTCTTCAAAGGCAATGACCATATTTACGAAACGATGGAGGGTCTTAAGTTTAAGGTTGGTCCGAAAAGTTTTTATCAGACAAACACCGATCAAGCATACCATCTCTACTCCGTGGCTCGTGAGTTTGCCGGACTCACAGGCAACGAACTCGTATACGACCTGTACACCGGAACTGGAACGATAGCCAACTTTGTGGCCCACAGCGCCCGCCGAGTGATAGGCATAGAATATGTGCCCGAGGCCATCGAGGACGCAAAGGTAAACTCCCAAGTTAACAACATCGACAACACTCTTTTCTACGCAGGCGATATGAAAGATATTCTCAACGATGAGTTTATAGCCAAGCATGGCAGGCCTGACGTAATAATCACAGACCCGCCACGTGCAGGTATGCATCCTGATGTAATCAAGACTATCCTCGGCGCACACCCACAACGTATAGTGTACGTCAGTTGTAATCCGGCCACACAGGCTCGCGACCTGGCAAGCCTCGACTGTGAATACAAGGTCATGGCGGTGCAACCGGTAGATATGTTCCCTCATACGCCACATGTGGAGAATGTAGTGCTTCTCGAAAAAAAACAATAATCAATCATTTATAATCATTTATGAAACAAAGCATTGCAATCGGTGCATTAATAGCACTCACGACAATCGGTGCTCAGGCACAAGAAAAAGAGAAAAAAATATCCGTGGTCAGCGATATCAAGTTCAGTGGATATGTGATGACACAGTATCAGTACAGCAGTCAGGAAAACAGCAAAAGCAACTCGTTCAACCTGCGTATGGCCCGTATGTCGTTGGAAGGACGCGTATTGAAAGACTTTTACTGGAAGACTCAAATTCAGTTTAACGGCAACACATCCAATTTGGGCAACTCACCACGTGTGGTCGACCTGTTTGCAGAATGGCAGAAATATTCATTCTTTAAGGTAAAGTTAGGACAATACAAAAGACCTTTCACGTTTGAAAACCCGATGAACCCGATAGATCAAGGATTTATGAGCTACTCACAGAATGTGAGCAAGTTGGCAGGATTCTCCGACCGTGTGGGCGAACATGCGAGCAACGGACGCGATATGGGGCTTCAGATACAAGGCGATCTGCTCAAAAACAACAACGGACGCAACCTGCTGCATTATCAGATTGGTGTATTCAACGGACAAGGCATCAATGTGAAAGATGTGGATCAACAGAAAGACATCATCGGTGGCGTATGGGTGATGCCGGTAAAGGGACTGAGAATAGGTGCTTTTGGATGGACCGGTACGTATGCGAGAAAGGGTACATGGGAAGAGACAGATGCCACAGGCAATGTCGTTGAAAAAAGTGGAACACGCAGTCTTGACCGCAACAGATACGCCATCAGTGCGGAATATGCAGCCAACGACTGGACACTGCGCTCGGAATATATTCACAGCCAGGGTTATGGATTCAAAACAACTTACCAAGATGTGGATGATGCAAAAGACTGCACTATCAACAAAGCGGCTGGAGACAAGGCTGATGGTCTTTACGCTCTCGTGATAGCTCCGATAATTAAAAAGAAGATGCACGTGAAAGCGCGTTATGATATGTATCGTCCGAGAGCCGAATGGGGAACATCCAAAACACAATATGAAGTTGGTGCAGATTATGAATTTCACAGAAATCTGAAAATCAGTGCCGAATATGCATTTGTCAACGACAGATCATTGGCAAAGACCAACTATAATATGATTGACGTTGAAGTAAGCGTCAGATTCTAAACCAACGACAACAACCATAAACAATCATTAATATGAACAACATTCAACCTGTATTTTGGCTAATACCTGCAGCGAGCATCACTGCACTGGTAATGGCATGGTATTTCTTCAAAAACATGATGAAAGAAGAGGAAGGTACCGTGCGAATGAAAGAAATTGCCGAGTATGTAAGAAGGGGCGCTATGGCCTATCTGAAACAGCAATACAAAATAGTAACAATCGTTTTCATTATCCTTGCCATCATGTTTGCGTTCATGGCATACGTCTTGAAGATACAGAACCCGTGGGTTCCGTTCGCGTTTCTCACAGGTGGTATCTTCTCGGGACTTGCCGGTTTTCTTGGTATGAAAACAGCTACGTATGCATCTGCGCGTACGGCCAACGCCGCACGAACAGGACTGGACAAAGGTCTGAAAATAGCGTTCCGCAGCGGTGCAGTAATGGGTCTTGTAGTAGTAGGACTCGGGTTGCTCGACATAGCATTATGGTTCATCATCCTTAACGCAGCTTACGAGGGAGAGCCGACCGCACTTATTACAATTACCACAACCATGCTGACGTTCGGTATGGGTGCATCCACACAGGCACTCTTTGCGCGTGTGGGTGGCGGCATCTATACCAAAGCGGCTGACGTGGGTGCCGACCTCGTGGGCAAAGTAGAAGCCAACATTCCGGAAGATGACCCCCGCAACCCGGCAACAATAGCAGACAACGTGGGAGACAATGTGGGAGATGTGGCCGGAATGGGTGCAGACTTGTACGAGAGCTACTGCGGATCAATATTATCAACGGCCGCACTCGGCGCAACCGCATTTGCAATGAACGGAGAGATGCAACTCAAAGCCGTGATTGCTCCTATGATAATTGCGTCCATCGGAATATTCCTCTCATTGATAGGCATATTCACGGTGAAGACAAAAGAAGGTGCTTCGATGAGAGATCTGCTGCGCTCGCTTGGGTTCGGAACCAATGTGAGTGCCTGTTTAATAGCGATTGCCACTTTCGTCATATTATATCTTTTAGGTATCGACAATTGGCTCGGACTGTCTTTCTCCGTGATAAGCGGACTTGTAGCCGGTGTCATCATCGGACAGGCGACAGAATATTACACATCGCAAAGCTACAAACCGACACAACAGATAGCCAAAGCCTCGGAGACCGGTTCGGCCACAGTAATAATAAAAGGTATAGGAACAGGAATGATATCGACCATGATTCCGGTTTTGACAGTATCCGTTGCCATCATACTGAGTTATTCGTGCGCCAACGGCTTTGACATGTCTATGAGCGCCAGCTCTATCAGTCGCGGACTTTATGGCATCGGTATCGCTGCCGTTGGTATGCTTTCCACATTAGGAATAACATTGGCAACCGATGCTTACGGACCAATAGCTGATAATGCCGGAGGTAATGCAGAGATGAGCAATTTAGGCGAAGAGGTAAGACACCGCACTGATGCTCTCGATGCTTTGGGCAACACCACCGCCGCCACAGGCAAGGGATTTGCTATCGGCTCGGCAGCTCTCACGGCATTGGCTTTGCTTGCTTCGTATGTAGAAGAGATTAAAATGGCAATGGTCAAGGCCACCAACGAGGGTCGGGTATTTCTCGACGCTGCCGGCAATGTATTTAATCCCGGCACATCGGAAATCACAGGATTCATGGAGTTTTTCCAAGTCAACCTTATTAATCCTAAAGTCCTTGTAGGAATATTTATCGGCGCTATGGCCGCATTCCTGTTTTGCGGACTTACGATGGGAGCAGTAGGCAGAGCGGCCGGTTCGATGGTTGAAGAGGTAAGACGCCAATTCCGTCAGATCAAAGGTATTCTCGAAGGAAAGGCAACCCCTGATTATGGTCGCTGTGTGGAGATAAGCACACGCAGCGCTCAACGTGAAATGATCGTTCCGTCGATTCTTGCAATACTAATACCTATCATCACAGGGATTGTTCTCGGAGTTGCCGGCATATTGGGATTATTGGCTGGTGGACTTGCAGCAGGATTCACATTGGCTGTATTCATGTCGAATACCGGAGGTGCGTGGGATAATGCCAAAAAGATGGTTGAGGAAGGATATTTTGGAGGCAAGGGCAGCGAATGTCATAAAGCGACAGTAGTTGGCGACACAGTAGGCGACCCCTTCAAAGACACAAGCGGACCATCGCTCAATATCCTTATCAAACTCATGTCGATGGTCAGCATCGTCATGGCCGGCCTTACAGTTGCTTTCATCTAAAATAATAAAGAACCGTATCAATCTCTTCATTGATGAAGCGAATAAAGATACGGTTCTTTATTTTCTCTTGTAAACAAGAGTTATTTGTTAAGGTGATGAATAATTTCCATATAGGAAAGTTTGTTATGCAGTCATCTCCTTAAGTTTCTTAAGCAATGCAAACATTACCACTGCACTGATCAAACAGAGTGCGATAAGTATTCCCCAGTTGTACATCAACGGTATGCGATTCCAAAGCATTGACGGAATCGAACTGAGATAGTTACCTATGGCGGTAGCAACAAACCATCCACCCATCATCAAACCTTTATATTTGGGAGGTGCAACCTTTGACACGAATGATATTCCCATCGGCGAGAGCAACAACTCAGCCAATGTCAACGTGAGATAAGTGGAAATCAACCAACCCGGAGAGAGAATGCTCTGTGTCTTGTCTCCCAAATCCATTGGAGAGGTAAGGTCAAAGGATGCCATTGTGATGACACCGAAACCTAATGCTGCTACAAGCATACCCCATGCAATACGGGTAGGTGCGCTTACTTCTTTTCCTTTATTGGCCAATGCTCCGAAGAAAACCATACTGAACGGTGTCAACGCCACAACGAAGAACGGGTTGAACTGCTGGAAATCTGACGGCTGGGCCATTGTGGGATTATCCATATAGGCGTAGAGTACATAGGCGCCCAAAAGAAGAACAACTGTACATATTCCGCAGATTATGCGATTCTTCTTCAATTTCGACTGTATGGCAGCAAAACCTGTATAAACAGAGATTGCAATGAGAGCCAGACTGAAGATATTGAATGCAACTCGCATCGGACCGGAAACTGTAAGGTTAGTGTATTTCTTTGCAAAGAAAGTGAGGGCAGAACCGTTCTGATGGAATGCCATCCAGAAGAAGATAACCACAGCAAATACCAACAACAGTGCCACAATGCGGTCTTTGGTCTGTTTCGGAGTGAGTTCCTCAACGGCAATAGCCTGTTCTTTGGCCTGTTTGGCTGTAACATCTGCATGTTTAAACCATCCGCGGAAAGAGAAATAAATTACAGCCGAGAGAATGAGCGATATACAAGCGACACCGAAACACAGGCCGTAAGCTCCATAAAGAGCCTCAAGATACGCCGGGTCGAAATTGGAGGCATCGTATGTGAACCCATACTGTCCGAGATAAACGTTGGTTATCCACTTTGCCATAGATGGTGCGAACATGGCTCCAATATTGATTGCCATGTAGAAAAGGCTGAAAGCGGAGTCACGGCGCGATGAATATTTCGGATCATCATAGAGATTACCCACCAATACTTGCAGATTACCCTTGAACAGACCTGTGCCTAACGACACACAAGCCAGACCTGCGAACATGGAAATTTGCCCGATAGTATCAGGTGCGGTAGGAATGGCAAGGCCCATATATCCCAGAAACATTGTGGCCATACCGATAGTGACACACTTGCCATAACCTATCTTATCGGCAATCATACCGCCGAAAAGTGGTGCAAAATAAACCACTGCGAGGAAAATGGCGTAAACTTGTCCGGCCTGTGACTCGGTCCAGCCGAACTTAGCTTGCATAAACAAGGTGAAGATGGCGAGCATGGTATAATATCCGAAACGCTCACCGGTGTTAGCCAACGCTAATGCGTAAAGCCCTTTAGGTTGTCCTTCAAACATAACTTACTTTATTTTATTGTTTTTAGTTTTAGTAATATCAAAGAGGTATGAGAGTTTCACAACGATGTTGCCATTATTTGATTTGGAGAAATAATCGCGCTTGGAATCACCATAAATATTACCCAATCCATAATAATACCGACCTTCAAGAATGAAATGGCCGACCTTTGGTATGGAATATTCTATTCCGGCTCCCAAAGCGATTCCATAATCAAACTTATTCTCTACGCTCATAGTGTCTTGCGCACAAATCTGGCTTGATCGATCGTCAACGTTGCGCTGATCGAAATCAAAGTTGGCTTCGGTCTTCTCACTGAGCAGAAATCCGAATTGCGGTCCGGCTTGTACAAAAAACTGCATACCCTTTCTCTCCCTACCCCATGCCAAACGTGCGAAAACAGGTATCTGAATATAATTCAATGTGCGACTGTATTCCTCGGGGAGTGATGTCACAGGATTTATCACAGGTGCATTGTCGGCGGTAAGGATATCCTCTTTCCATCCGGCCTGTGTATAATTCATCTCCGCATAAATGGAACATATTGTATTAAAATATTTTTCACATACGTATCTCAGAGAAAGACCGGCTGTCATACCCCCATGAGAGGATTGCGTGACTTTGGGAGTGAACCCGATGTTACTCATTACATATCCGAAATTCCCACCAATGGAAAAGTCATTACGATGTTCACCTATCTGAGCAAAGACAGAGTGCGGTAAAGCAAATAATAATATAAATATGATGTTTTTGAAATTCATGTTTAATAACTGATGGATTCAATCTCATAGTTGTTCTTATAACGAACAAGCATAAAACTGCTGTTGCACATTCCGCCGTTGGCAGACACGCGCTCAAACTTAAGTGGTGTCTGAAGAGGTTTATAATAATCTGTTAATCCTTTTTCTACAAAGGATTTGCCATGACGATGTATGCCTTCAATAAAGTAACAGGCATGATCATATCCCACAATTGCAAAACGCGGCAAGGCTCCCTGCATCTCTGTTTTGAACCATTGGCGATAAGAAGACTCCAGTTGGATAGTTTGTTTGGCAAGCGGATTATAATAATAGGTCGCCGGAATATAGGTTTCGTATTTATGGAAATAATTCAGATAAACTCTCGTGTACATGAACCATTCCGTGTAGCCGAAAAGCGAAATCTTCAGATTGTCATTTGTAGCAACAAGTCCGTCAAGTTTTGCCAAAGCAACATTCAACTCCGGCGAGCGTCCCGTATTGAGTACAACCACATTGGGTTTTGTCCGGCTGAAAGCTTTTGAGAAATAACTCTCTGAGGATTTCAGATTAGTGATACTATATTCTATCCCTCGAGCTTCAAGGCGTTTACGAAGTTCAAAGGTGAACATACCCTTCTTGCTCGTAGTGTCATTACAATCCACAAAAACAGGATGGCTATCGTGAAAACGCTCCAAAAATGCTTTTATGGCTTTCTCATTCAAAGCCTGAGGCGACTGGTAAATCTGAATGATTTTATCATTTGTATTCACATCATTACCGCTGATTGAGAAAGGAATGACCATATTAATATCATTCTTTTTGCAGAATCGTCCCAGAGGTTTGACTTGTGGAGTATATAATGGACCGAAAATGATGTCACATTTGGCCAAATCCGGATTTTGAAGAAATGATTCTATATTAGCATCGGCAGCAACATTCCACGCATGAATATCTGTTGATATGCCTTTAATACGCATACTGTCACACGCCATCAGTATTCCCCTGTAATATTCCACCATCCGATGTCCGTCGCCATCATTATCATGCAAAGGCAGCAACACCCCTACTCTGACCGTCTTATCTTTGAAAACGGCACTCTGTGTTATTACCTTTTTTACCTCTTTTTTTGAAGGAAATGGTATTAGAAGCTTGTCTCCCTTTTCCAACTTATAATCGGATGTTGTTAACAAAGGATTGGCTTTGATTAAATCATCCACGGTAATATTATATTTCTTGGAAATACCATAAAGGGTATCTTTTTTCTTTACCTTATATATATCTTGCCATTGGTCGGCCTGTGCAAATGACGCCAAAGACAATATCAAAAAGAATGTATACAAAAAGTATCTTTTCATATAAAATTTGTTTCTATTACTGTG
The DNA here is from genome assembly GCA_905202125.1 of uncultured Prevotella sp. Classification (GTDB taxonomy): domain Bacteria; phylum Bacteroidota; class Bacteroidia; order Bacteroidales; family Bacteroidaceae; genus Prevotella. The sequence goes on along the minus strand of CAJKQX010000015.1, from coordinate 20,408 downwards.
CAAAAATACACAAAATTAGTTGTAATGAGAAATTTAATGCAATAAATATAAACAGATTTTATCCAGAAGTTTTGTTCAAACCGTACAGGAACCTTGTTCAGACCGCACAAAGCCACTTTACGATTTTAAACACTGTCATGAGGCTGTGCAAATTGATTTCATCAATACTTTTTCATAATTCATCCACTATATATAAAATAATGTGTAAGCCTTCATTCTACTCTTTTCTAATCTTCATTACGCAGTTAACTGAACTTATTTTCAAATATTAACGATGTATACAATTACATTTTTTATGAATTTATGAATATCCCTTAACAGTGACATACCGATGAAACGGTCATTTCAAGAGAGGCAGAAGAAATCTTTAACATTTATTATCACTTTGTAATTAATTGATAATTAGCATATTAGAAAACAACTGAATAAATAGTCAAAAAAAAAAGAATTAAACATGAACCAATTAGGAAAAAATGTTTACCTTTGCATCGTTTTAATAAACAAATGATTGTTTTACAGATTTTAAAAAAGCAAAGAAAATGAAGAAATTAGTTTTTATGTTCGTAGCTATCGCAGCTATTTCATTCGCATCATGTGGTAACAAAACAGCAACAGCTACAACTGACGCTGACACACTCGACACAGTTACTGTTGACACTTTGAGCGCTGACACATTGAACGCTGACACAACAAACGCTCAGTAATCAATTAGCTACAACAAAGAAAAATGAGAGACAACCGTCAGACATTGCGTCTGGCGGCTTTTTTGTTTATACCCCACTCCCTTCATCATTTCATTATACTCGATATTGACAGGCAAGCTCCGGCTGTATCTTTATATCCCCACAAATGCATTAGCGGCTACGTCTTCTCAGACATAGCCGCTAATGTGATTTCGCTGGGATTCGAACCCAGGACCCACAGCTTAGAAGGCTGTTGCTCTAATCCAACTGAGCTACGAAACCTAAATTCGGGTGCAAAGATACAAAATCTTAATGATAAAATAAAATATAATCATTAACTTTTTCAAATATTTTCATTAATAATCCTTTTTAATTTACTGAATGAAATGTCAGGGATATATTTCTTACATATTTTCGGAAAAACATAGCATGAACATTTTCTGAGAATAAAATATTGTTAATTCATTTTCAAAAAGTAATTTTGCAAATCGATTGCGAAACACGGATCTATACGTCGGTCTGCAAAACAAACTAATAAATAAAAAATAAAACGCATATCTATTATATGAACAAATTTACAGGAATCATTGCCAAAACGCTTTCATTACCCGAAAAGAATGTAGAAAACACGTTGGCACTGCTTGACGAAAGTTGCACGATACCATTCATAGCCCGTTACCGAAAAGAACGTACCGGCAATATGGATGAGGTGCAAATATCTCAAATCAATGCGATGAACGAGAAAATGACGGAGATTGCCAAGCGAAAAGATACAATCATAAAGACCATATCCGAGTCCGGAATGTTGACTCCGGCAATAGAAAAACAGATAAACGACTGTTGGGATGCTACCGAACTTGAAGACATATATCTGCCGTTCAAGCCCAAAAGACGTACAAAAGCGCAAATAGCGAAAGAGCAGGGACTGGAACCTTTGGCTGATATCATAATGTTGCAGAATGATGCAAGCCCCATAAAAACAGCCGAAAGATACATGAAGCACCCTGACATCAACAGTGCTGAAAGTGCCGTCACCGGTGCGCTGCACATAATTGCCGAGAGAATAAACGAGAATGAAAAATCCCGAAAAATATTAAGAAACATATTCAGACGCGAGGCCATAATATCTTCGCAAGTGATAAAGGACAAGGAGAACGATGAAAAAGCATCCAAATATGTCAATTATTTCGACTTTTCCGAACCTCTGCGACATTGTGCCTCCCATCGTTTGTTGGCCATGCGACGCGGGGAGAATGACGGGATATTGAGGGTAAGCATAAGCGTTGACAACGATAAATGTATAGAAAAGCTCAAGCAACAATACGTAAGACGTTACAATCAATGCGGCAAACTGGTTGGCGAAGCTGTGGAGGATGCCTACAAAAGACTGACCAAGCCCTCGTTGACAACCGAATTCGCGGCGTCAAGCAAATCTCAAGCCGATGAAGAAGCCATCAATGTATTCGCAGACAATCTGCGCCAACTCCTTCTTGCGCCACCTCTCGGCCCTAAACGTACTTTAGGAATAGACCCGGGATTCAGAACGGGATGCAAGATCGTTTGCCTCGACAATCAAGGCAACCTGTTGCATCATGAGGCTATCTTCCCTCATGCGCCGCAAAACAACAAAACTGTCTCAGGACAACGAATAAAACAATTGATCGGGAAATACCGCATAGAGGCCATCGCCATAGGCAACGGTACGGCAAGCAGAGAGACTGACTTATTCATAAAAGGACTGAATCTACCCGACAGCGTCCACACGTTTGTGGTCAGCGAGGACGGAGCTTCGGTCTATTCGGCATCCCAAACAGCAAGAGACGAATTTCCGGACAAGGACGTGACCGTCAGAGGTGCCGTATCCATCGGAAGAAGATTGATGGACCCATTGGCCGAACTTGTGAAGATTGAGCCAAAGAGTATCGGCGTAGGACAATATCAACACGATGTGGACCAAAACAAGCTGAAGAAGAAACTCGACGAGACAGTCATCAGTTGTGTCAACTCGGTGGGCGTCAACCTGAATACAGCGAGCATTCATCTTCTGACCTACGTGAGCGGACTCACCCCGACATTGGCCCGCAACATAGTGGAATATCGTAAGGAGCACGGAGATTTCAAATCGCGCAATCAACTGAAAAAGGTACCACGTCTCGGACCTGTCGTCTACGAACAATGTGCCGGATTCCTGCGTATCGCTAATGCCGAAAATCCTTTGGACAACAGTGCCGTGCATCCCGAAAGTTACAGTATTGTAGAAACGATGGCACATGACAACAAATGCACTGTATCCGAACTGATGAACAACAAAACCCTGCAAAAAAGCATAAAGCTCGAAGAGTATGTCACTGATAAAGTGGGGTTGCCAACGCTGAAGGACATCATGTCCGAACTGGACAAGCCGGGACGCGATCCACGTGAACTGTTGGAGCTCTTCGAATTTGACCCGAACATCAACACCATCGACGACCTCTCTGCCGGAATGCTACTGCCCGCCATAATCACCAACATAACCAATTTCGGTGCTTTCGCTGATATCGGAGTTCATAACGACGGGTTCATCCACATTTCCGAAATGTCCCACCAATACATCAAGACACCTCAACAAGTGGTCAAACTGCATCAACATGTACGCGTACGCGTCATCGATGTGGACAAGAAGCGCAACAGGATATCGCTCAGCCTGAAATTATAACATTCCAAACATAAGAAATATCAATACCGGAATGGTTCTTACCGAATCATTCCGATATTATTATTGTGCGAAACCAGTCGCGCAGCACCCCACCCTTTTGGTTTTGCGAGTCGGCTACCAGCACTATGACCTGCGATCCGTCCGCCAATCGAGGTCCGAGACACATGCCCTCGTAATTGGCAATGTCATAATTGACAAGAGTGAGCCTGGTCTTCCATTCACCCAAAAGCTCCTTTGATATTGTTTCCGCCGATGCAGAGAGCGAATCATCAGCCGGGAACGGTTGTTCCACCGAAGGATTCACCTTATACAATTTGCAGACAACAAAAGCGCCTATCTTTGCATCCGGCACGGCAAACTCGCGTTCCAACACGAGCAATGCGCCATTGTCGAGAGCCAGTATCTCGCTCACGCCATGCGCATAATACCTGTATGACTTTCTGCCTACCGGACTATCCATCCGATAAAGATATTGATTCTTCAGCATCAGATTATTGTCAAACGATTGCAACCTCAAAACAGGCACAGCCGCATCCCCGTCTGCCACATCCCTGTCGCGTGGAAGCCTGTTTTCAGTACATGTCCACAATGTCGCTGTCATTGCGTTGTACGACAAAGACTCGTAACCATAGTTACCATCGGCCATCTCAAGCTGTATTTCCCTGCCTGTTTTAACGCCAATAGTGTCGTATTCAACAATTCTGCTATCCCTCTCACCGACAATGAACAGCGTATTTTTTTCGGGCATATACGTGATTCCTTCGGCATCGCGATTGGGCACAGCCAACGATTTGAATCCTATATTCCCAACACTCTTTATTTTTCCCGACATCGAATCCACCTTGATACGGAACACGAAATAGCCCTCCTCATCCGACTTATCACTCACCACGGCATAGCGATCGTCGCCCAAAAACGTGATGCCGCTATAATTGCCGGGTGGAACAGTCTTGGAGAAATACTGCTGACGATTTATCTTCTTGACATGTTGCGCCTGAATGCCAATCGACAATCCACTGAAAAAGAGGAACAAAACAAGTGGTTTTATACACATAAACAAGTGGTTTTTGGAGTGAAAATCACTGATTTAAATATTCAATAGTACAAACTTACATAATTTTATTCATTATCCATCACTATAAATTGGTATTTTCACATTAAAGAAAACAAATTTCACTCAAAATGAATTATTATGATTAACTTTGCGTTCGCATAAATAAATCTGAATTGATATGAAACTATCTGAATTGAAAACAGGGGAACGTGGCGTCATTGTCAAGGTCATGGGATACGGGGGATTCCGCAAACGCATTGTAGAAATGGGATTCATCAAAGGCAAGGTGGTGGATGTTTTGCAAAACGCTCCATTGCAGGATCCTGTGAAATACAAGATAATGGGATACGAAATATCGCTCAGACGCACCGAGGCCGAGATGATAGAGGTAATATCAGTTGAAGAGGCGCAAAAGATCAATACAGAAAAATCATATTCCGTCAAAGAGGTTATCGACAAATACGAGGATGTGAGCGATGACATCACCGTCAAAGAACTACATGACGCGGCATTGAAAAAGCGAAAAACCATCAATGTGGCGCTCGTGGGCAATCCCAATTGCGGGAAAACCTCGTTGTTCAATTTCGCATCTGGCTCGCACGAGAATGTAGGCAACTACTCTGGCGTGACAGTCGACGCAAAAGAGGGTTACGCCGAGTTTGAAGGCTACGAATTCAATATCGTAGATCTGCCGGGAACATACTCTTTGTCGGCCTACTCGCCGGAAGAACTGTATGTGAGAAAACAGATAATCGAGAAGACTCCCGATGTAGTAATCAATGTAATTGATGCCAGCAATCTCGAGCGCAACCTGTATCTGACGACCCAACTCATAGACATGCACCTGAGAATGGTGTGTGCCCTCAACATGTTTGACGAGATAGAGAAACGCGGCGACAATATCGATTGCGCCAAGTTGGGCCAGCTCTTCGGCGTACCGATGATACCCACATCGTTTAAGTCGGGACGTGGCGTCGAACTGTTGTTCCACATCATTATCAATATGTACGAAGGTCTGGATTATCTCGATGCCAACGGCAACCTCGACCCGGAAGTAGCCGAGGATATCAGGCAATGGCACCAACAATACGAAAACATCCATGACAACAATCATGAGGAGGACTTCGCAAGCGGACTGCGCCCCCGCAACAATGTGTTCAGACATATCCACATCAATCATGGACCGTACATCGAATCAGGCATCGAGAAGATACAGAAAGAACTGAAAAAGCCGGGCAACCCGCGTCACTTGTACTCCACAAGGTACCTCGCAATAAAACTATTGGAGAACGATAAGGACACCGAACAACTGGTATCCTCATTTCCCAACGCCGCTACGATATTGTCTGCTCGCGACAAGGCCGTGACTGAGATAAAGACATACACCAAAGAAGATTGTGAAACGACCATCATGGACGCCAAATACGGTTTCGTGCACGGCGCGCTGCAAGAGGCCGAGTACGAAACGGGCAACCGCAAAGACACATATCAGACCACCCATATCATCGACAGCATACTCACCAACCGCTACGTCGGATTTCCCATTTTCATCGTTTTGATATGGATAATGTTCGAAGCCACATTCTCGCTCGGCCAATACCCGATGGACTGGATCGAGAGCGCTGTGGAATGGATAGGGAATATGGTGAACACACACATGGCCGACGGCCCGCTGAAGGCGATGTTGGCCGATGGTATCATCGGAGGCGTGGGAGCAGTCATCGTATTCCTGCCACAGATTCTCATCCTTTATTTCTTCATATCCTATATGGAGGATTGCGGATACATGTCGCGCGCTGCATTCATCATGGACAAACTGATGCACAAGATGGGATTGCATGGCAAATCGTTCATACCGTTGATCATGGGTTTCGGTTGCAATGTACCAGCCATCATGGCCACACGAACCATCGAGAGCCGAAGAAGCCGCCTCATCACCATGCTTATCGTGCCGATGATGAGCTGCTCGGCCCGATTGCCGATATACATCATGATTATCAGCATAATGTTTCCCAACACCTACGGCTCGTTAATGCTCATGGGGCTTTACCTCATCGGCGTCCTCATGGCAATAGTCATGAGCCGGATATTCAGCAAGTTTGTGTTGAAAGGCGATGACACTCCTTTCGTAATGGAGCTCCCGCCCTATCGTTTTCCTACGGGCAAAGCCATCATGAGACACACATGGGAGAAATGCAAACAATACTTGAAAAAAATGGGAGGTATCATCCTTGTGGCCAGCATCATAGTATGGGCTCTCGGATATTTCCCCCATCATGACGAGCTCAACAACCAGCAACAGCTGGAACAGAGCTATATAGGCCAAATCGGCAAAACCATTGAGCCGGTATTCCGTCCGCAAGGATTCAACTGGAAACTCGATGTGGGCATCATCACCGGTTTCGGAGCCAAAGAGATTGTGGCTTCATCCATCGGCATACTTTATTCGGATGGGAACAAAGATTCTTCAGACGAACCGGCTCACAATGACAGCATAAGACAACAGATGCTCAATGACGGCATATCACCTTTGTCGGCATTCTGTTTCTTATTGTTCATCTTGCTTTACTTGCCCTGCATTGCAACTATCGCAGCCATAAAAGCCGAAACAGGAACATGGAGATGGGCTTTATTCACAGCATGTTACACCACAGCACTGGCCTGGGTAGCCTCAGCTGCGGTTTATCAGATCGGCAGCTTGTTGCAATGAGTGATTTCATCCATCATTAAAACCATCAGAGAGCAAACGATAAGTTCGTATAATCAACTAAAAATGTGGAATTGTTAAAATTTAACGCCTCATATCTCACGTATTTGAAAATTAATAATCTACGGACCAAAATATCGCAAAAACAGACCGTATTTGTAAAGGCATGTAAATCAATTGATTGGAAAATACAATCAAAAACAAGTGTCTCACTAATTATAAAAAAGAACCCTATTTTGCTCAAAAAAGAGGCTTACTTGGGTTCCAAAAGGGCTCCTTTCGCACCCTGAAAGGGTCCCTTTCGCAATGTAAAAGGGTTCCTTTCGCATGTCCGAAAAACAAAAACGGGTATTTTGATGGACTTTCAAGTCGTTTTGATACATTTTTTAACGGTACGCAAACACAGAATGGCGGATAAAGTGGAGGAATTTTCAGAAAAGATTTTAAGTTAAAATTTAACATTTGCCAGTTCTTTTATTTGCGCCATCATACATCGGCATGATAAGCAAAATAGTTGTTAGGTTACAAAAAGGATTCCTTCCGTCTGACGTAAGGAATCTATCTGAAAAGCGAAATTAAACCCAAATCAGTCATTAGACCGCCAATATGTTTAAATCAGATGATTAATATTGTCTTTTCGCCTTTCTATCCGCTGTCTTGCTGCCCGTCTTGTCTTGACATAGCCCGCTATGCCTTCGACAAGACGGGCTGCAATACAACGGATATAAAGACAAAACGAATTAGAAATCTAATGACCAATTTGGGTTAAAATGGGAATTACTTCACCGAGAACTTATATACACATACGTGGTTGTACTCTTCACCAGGATTGAGCACTGTTGACGGGAAATCAGCGTGGTTGGGGCTGTCCGGGAAATGTTGTGTCTCCAGAGCCAATGAAGCTCTGTGTTCATATTTCTTGCCGTTCTTTCCCGGTTCGCCGTTGAAGAAATTGCCTCCATAGAACTGGATTCCGGGTTCGGTGGTGAGCACCTCCATGTATCTCCCCGATGTGGGTTCATAAACGGTGGCGGCCAGTTCGAGATCTTTCTCTGTCTTGCGACTCAACACCCAATTGTGGTCGTAACCATGTCCGTAGCCGAGCTGCTCGAATTTATCATCCACACGTGCGCCGATGGCCGTAGGTTTGCGAAAGTCCATAGGAGTGCCCTCAACAGTGAGCAGTTCGCCGGTTGGGATAAGAGTCTCGTTGACCGGAGTGAACTTGTCGGCGTTGAGCATCAACACATGGTCGTTGATAGTACCGTTGCCGGCTCCGTGTAGATTGAAGAACGAGTGATGAGTGAGGTTGAGCACAGTTTTCTTGTCGGTCACGGCATGATGTGTCACTATGAACTCGTTGTCGTCGGTGAGTTGATAAGTCATCTTCACATCCAGTTTTCCGGGAAAGCCCTGTTCGCCGTCAGCCGAACTGTATGTGAGTTCCAGTGTCCGGTCATCAATCTGCTTGGCATCCCATACCACCATATCGAAACCCTTCTCACCGCCGTGCAGGCAGTTTGGACCATCGTTCAGAGGCAGTTGGTATTCCACGTCATCAAGAGTGAACTTGCCCGCATTGATACGGTTGCCGAAGCGGCCGATGGTAGCGCCGAGAAATCTCTCTCCGGTGAAATTCACATACTTGTCGATATTGTCGTGGCCCAGCACTATATCCTCAAAGACTCCGTTCTTGTCGGGAGTGAAGAGCTCTACAACTCTTGCGCCGAAATTAGTCACTGTCATCTCCAGACCATTTTTGTTTTTAAGCACAAAAAGGTCGGTTTTCTTACCGTCTACTACGGTCTGAAAGTCTTCTCTGTTCATTTTTGAAAGTGAAGCAGACTTTTCACTACATGCATTTGCCATGATGATAAATAGTATTAATAATAATGTATTTCTCATATTGTTTTGTTTTTAAGTTAGTTTGTAAATAATGGTCTTAGTCCTTTGTTCTTATCTTGCACCCCATGATACCACCGGCGATGTTGCCAGGCAAAGCCTTAAGCATTATTGTAACCTTCTTTTTGCCCTTTATTAGGTCGGCAGGCAGCGGATAGGCCTGATCTATCAAAGCATCAAAAGTCTCGGTGCGCAATGTCTTCTCGCCTATCTTGCGACTGTCGGCAAATATCTCGAAGGAGCGGTTTCCGCCATCAGTGCTATGATAGGTGAGCACCAGTTCCTGTTCTCGGTCTGCGGCCACGCGCAAGTCATATGAGAACCATCCGTTGTCGGCATCTCTCCATCCGCCCGTTTCATCAGAACGGCTGTTCTCACCACGCACATTGTGTGCCTCTTCCGACCCAGGATTGGCAATAATCACCATGTCTACCACACGCGATTCCTCTTTCAGCGCCTGGCGTATGGCGTCCCCACTCTCGGGTATCCATACACGCATCTCGCCCGGTTCGCGATACGAACGTGCATAGTAAGGTATGAGGTTGACAGAGACTTTCCGCTCGTCTATGTTTTTGTCGGCTGTGAGTGTGTAGCGTTTACCTTCGCCACGAATCACGTATGCTCCGTTGAGATAGCGGTGGTCACGGTCTACGGTGAGCGATGAGTTTCTGGGCAAAGAAAGGTTGGATACACAACCCTCGTTGTCGGCATACTCGGCGCAATATACTATCGGACCTCTCTCCACAGCCACAAGGTTGCGGTTGTTGACCACCGCCTCATTACATGTCACCACACGAGCCTCCATTGGGAGCGAGATAGAAATCTTGTCGCCACACTTCCATGAGTGCTTCAGTGTGGCGTAACCCTTCTGTATATCAAACTTGCGGGGTTTGCCATTGATGCGTATGACCACCTTGCCGGCTTTGGCATCAGCATAAGAGTAGAGGTCGGAGGGCACTGCTATATCTTGAGCCCATCCCGGAATACGTATCTTGAGGTCGAACTTCGATGTCTCAATTGCTCCGAGCTCCAGTTCCACATCTCCTTCCCAGGGATAGGCGGTAGTTTGTTTCAACTCCACGCTTTTGCCGTTGAAATCGATCACACTCTTACTGCCAATAAAGAGATTGGTGTAAATACTCTTGTCGTCAGTGGCATACACATAGCCGGGAATGGCAGGAATGAAACGGGTGAGGTTGGTGGGACAGCACGAACAACCGAACCACAGACTGCGTTTCTGGCCGCGGCGGTCGGCCTCGAGCACGTTGGGATAGAAAAACTCATCGCCACTCAGAGAGATGCCGCTCAGCACAGTGTTGTAGAGCGAGCGTTCGAGCACGTCGATATACTTGGCATCGCCATGCAGACGGAACATACGAAGATTGAACATGCAGTTGGCTATCGAGGCGCATGTCTCGCAATAGGCTGTAGCGTTGGGCAGTTCGTAGTTCTTACCGAAAGCCTCGTTATGGGCCGTGGACCCCAGTCCGCCGGTGAGATACATCTTCTTGCCGACAATATTTTCCCAAATGCCGTCCACAGCCTCAAGATACGCCTTATCCTTCAGGTGCAGAGCTATATCGGCCATACCAGAATAGAAATAAAGAGCTCTCACGGCGTGGCCCACTGCCTCGCGCTGCTCCACGGCCGGCATATGGTCCTGCCAGTAGCCACCGTTGCGGCGCAAGTCGTCTGACGATGGGTCGTGTTTCTTATGACCACGACATTCCAGAAAGAAGCGGGCCTGTCGCAAGTATTTCTCATCGCCCGTAGCTTCATAGAGACGCACGAGGGCCATCTCTATCACCGCATGTCCGGGCGACATTATGAGTCCGTCCTTATGAAATACGTTGCACACAAGGTCGGCATTCTTCACCGCGGCATCGAGCAGTGTACGCTTGCCGGTGGCCTGCCAGTAAGCAATGGCCATCTCGTAGAGTTCGCCGGCGTTGAACGTCTCGTGACTGAGATTCCAGTCGTTGACCCAACGCTCCTGTCCCACCCACGGATGCAGAGGATTGTTTATGGTCTTGTTGGTGAAAAGATATCCATCGGGTTCTTGTGCGGCCACGATGATACGTGCCACGCTATCCACATACTGTTCGAGTTCGGGGTCCTTCTCCGTCATGAGAAGATAGGAAGCGCCCTCCATCATCTTGAACACCTCGGCATCGTCAAACGGATAGATTGACTGATAGGGTCCTTCTTTGAGTCCGCCGGCTATGGCGAAATTGTCTATATATCCCGCTTTCTCGCTTTTGTCAAAGGCATAGCGGATGGTTTTAAGGCGGAGCGTGTCGAGTCGCTGACTCCAGAAACCGTCCTCCACGTGCACAGCCGTGAACGGCACCGGCACGGGGTTGTTATCCTTCTTGTTATGTGTGGCACTGGTAGTGACTGCAACGAACAGGACTACAGCGGCCGACAATATCGAAAATCTTTTTTTCGTCATTATCTGAATATTTTAATTATTTGATTTTTCCAATGTTTAGAAATTAACCTATCAGCTCTTTCTGTATCTGCTCAAGCGACTTACCTTTGGTCTCAGGCAGACGGATTGCGAACGCCAGACTACCCAATGCCATGAAAGCAAAGAAACCGAATATATATGCTCCGCCTATCGAGAGGAAGAGTGGGAAGAACCATGAGAGCAGGGCCGACCATACCCAGTGGGTCATACTGCCAAAAACCTGTCCGCCCGAGCGTACGCTGTTGGGGAAGACCTCGGATATCACCACCCAGATGGTAGCTCCAAGCGATACGGCAAAGAAAGCTATGTAACCCATGAGACAGAGCAACATGTAATATCCTTCGAACAAATCCAAATAGAATCCTCTGGCCACCAAAGCCAGTGATACAAACATGCCAACCGAACCGAATGCGATGAGCATCTTGCGACCCACCTTGTCGATGAGCACCAGACCGAGCATGGTGAACGTGAGGTTGGTAAGACCGATAATGATAGACTGTATCATCGCTCCCTCTCGGAAAAGTCCGGAGAGTTCGAAGAGGCGTGGTGCATAGTAGAGGATGGCGTTGATGCCTGTGAGCTGATTGAAAGTGGCAATCAGAAAAGCAATGGCCAGTGGTTTGAGATACTTCTTCTGAAACAGACGCTCTACGGTACTGCCCTCTGCCACAGCCAGCGATTCCTCGATAGAAGTGATCTCACGGTTGATATCCGGTTCGCCAGTCTCCTGCAATACGCAACGTGCATCGTCCTTTCGTCCATGCTTGATGAGCCAGCGCGGACTCTCGGGCACTGTCATAAGCAGCAGTGCAAAGCACAGGGCGGGAAAGGCCTCAATGCCCAGCATCCATTGCCAATCGTGAGCAATGCCAACTACGGCATAGTTGGTAAGATAGGCTATGACGATGCCCAACACAATATTGAACTGAAAGAAGGCAACGAAACGTCCACGCCAATGCGAGGGTGAAATCTCGGCAATATACATCGGACCGATAACAGACGACGCTCCTACTGCCAATCCGCCAAGAAAGCGGAAGAAGATAAACGAATACCAATTGACGATAGCTGCACTACCTACGGCCGAAATAAGGTAAAACCACGCAATTCCGATGAGCATCTTGAGACGTCCGTGCTTTTCGGCAGGGCGGCCGCACACCAACGCTCCGATAATAGTGCCTATCAGTGCCACTGCGATGGTGAATCCATGAGCAAAATCCGATAATTCATACACCTGCTGTATGGCTTTCTCCGCTCCAGAAATCACTGCCGTGTCAAAACCGAACAGCAATCCTCCGAGCGATGCAACAAATGCTATATAAAACATCCGTCCTTTCACAGAGCTTTTCATAATGACTATGTTCTTTATTTTATGTTTAAGTGGGTTATATATAAACCACATTATTGTTTTTTTTGAATTGGTGGGTATGTCCTCTTAAAATCAGAAAACATAAAACCCACCTTTACTATCATTTAATATATCGTATCAGATGCCAAACTCAATGCGGTTGATCACATGATCCTGATAGCATTCGTCGAGCTCAACGAAATAGCCGCTCCATCCCCATACACGCACAATCAGTTGTTTGTGATTCTCGGGATGAGCTTTGGCATCGAGCAGTGTCTCGCGGCTCACAGTGTTGAGCTGCAACTGATGTCCGCCCAACACCACGTAGGTCTTCACGAGCATTCCAAGTTTCTTCACGCTCTCCTCGTTGTTGAATACCGACTGGTCGAACTCTAATGTGAGCGGACCGCCATTGATGACATTGGTCAAATGAGGCTTGGTAAACGATTTGATGACAGATATTGGGCCCTTCTGCTTCATAAAGAGCGTGGGCGAATAGTTGGCAGGGATGCGTTCCTCTTGCAGACGGCCGTCGGGAGTAGCACCCAGTGTGTCAGCATGCCAGATATAATACATGGCCGTACCGGTACCGGCACGATATACACCTCCGCGCTCGTTGCGTTTGTTTTCGAGAGTATGGTCGAATGAGTCGAGCAGCGCCACTGCGATGTTGTCCACATAGTCATCGTCCTGACCCATCTTGGGCGACTCCTCGCGCAGCATCTTGAGCAATTCAGGCTGATGAGCGAAATTATCGGCCAAAGCCTCGAGCAGCATCTTGCGTTCCACATGCTTCTCATCAAAACAATAGCGCTTGATTGCAGCCAAAGAATCGGCAGCCGTGGCAATGCCTGTGCCATGTATACCGAAGTTGTTGTATTTGGCACCCTCGGACACGTCGCGTGCGCGCTCCACTGTGCCATCCATGAGCAGCGAAATCATAGGCGAAGGTACAATAAACAGATCGTGATGACCGTTGCATATCTCATCGACACGGCTCTGCATACACTCCTCCACTCGTGAATAGAAATCCTCGTAGCTCTCACATTTCTCCAGTTGGGGCAAGGCATCATTCACGCAGCCAATTATCGAGAGACCATCTATATTGGGAATGTCCATGCCGTGGCCCGGGATGATGAACTCCCAACAAGCCGCCACCACGTAGTTGTAAGCATCCTCTTCGGCATAGCCCTTGCGCAATAGTCCGGGGATGACCACATCATCATTGCTGTATTGCGGGAAGCCCAATCCCTTCTTTGTGAGCCATGAACCACGTTCATACACCTCATCGGGAGTATTGCGGTCCACACGGATATTGATTTTGGGGTCGATGAGTTCCAGCTCGTAGCTCGCTTGAAGGCAAGCCTCAGACAGTTCGTTGAAGAGACAGTGGCCTTGCGCGTCACGTCCACCAAGCACCATGCTCTGACCGTTGTCGCCCTGCTGCATACCCGGATACAGGTCGCTGTCTTTGTTGCAAGAGAGGAAGAATTCCTCCACAAGGTCGAATGCCTGTTCCTTAGTGAGACGGCCGCTCTCCACATCTTTCTTATAATAAGGATAAATGTATTGATCGAAACGACCCAGTGTATTGTGATAGTTGCCGGCCTCCCACAATGCGAAATGCAATATGCGCAGCAGTTGCAATGCCTCGTGCAGCGATGACGCTCCTTGTGTGCGTATGGCAGCCAAGACATCGGCCACCTCGGTCACGCCCTGATTGCGGGCTTCTTGCTCATAACGGGCTATCAAATCCTGCAACGATTCGATGCACATAAGAGTTGCTTCAAGATATTCTTTGCCTACTTCGTCCACATCACCTCTTTGCAGACGCTCTTCCACCTCTTGCTTACGGGCGTCAAGACCCACACGTAGCGTGTACTCATAGTCAGGAGAAATATTGGAGATGGTACCGCGCTCGTGTATATAGTGTTTCTGTTTGATATCTTCCCATTCCTCAGCAGTAAGCGGTTCGGCCACCTCGTTGATGGTTCGTGTAAACACAATTCTCTCTCCGGGCAGTAGCACCGGCTCTTCCTTATGGAACATTGCAGCCAGACAGCGGGCAGATCTCTTCACATAGCTCACTCCTTCGTGAGCCAACTGTGTGCATAGATTGTCCAAGCCCACTTCTTGTAGGCTGCGACGACATGCATGATGATTCTTATCAATCAAATATTGCTTCAGCGATTCTATTCTTTGATTCATATCTTGATATGATTTAGTTGTTAATATTATTGTTGCTATTAAGAATTATTTTTATGAGTAACTTTGATATATTAAGGTGAAATCCTTTATTTCATAAAACCAACCTTTCATTGCACCAGGCAACGAATGCCGTGCTCCTCAAACACGTTGTGCACCTGGGGCACGGCCTCAACATCGAATCCCGGCGTATACTCCCTGCCAATCATACCATACTTGGCCCCGGCCGTTTTGTGATATGGCAACAGTTCAACCCGTTGCAATGAGGGCGCATGCTCTATGAGGCGCATGGTGGCAAGCATATTCTCGCGCGTGTCGTTCACTCCGGGTATGAGCGGGACTCTTATCACAAAAGGTATGTTGCTTTGGCAGAGCCAGTTGAGATTATCGAGTATAAGTCCATTGTCTACACCTGTAAATGCTTTGTGTATGGCAGGGTCGGTGTGTTTGACATCCATCAGCACATAATCCATGAGTGAAACAACTCTGCGAAACGTCTCTTGAGCAACATACCCGCTGGTCTCCACCGCTACGTGCACCTGTGGTTTGAGGAGGCTAACCACCTCTTCAAGAAAATCGGCCTGGCGCAGAGGTTCTCCCCCAGTGAAGGTCACACCACCATGATTGAGTTTATAGATGTCTACATTCTTCAGCAGCTGTGCGGCCAAAGACCCGGCTGCGACAACGGTGCCACAAACAGAACTAACACCTTTCTTGACCATAGGCTGAGGATAAGACGATATACCCTCAGGGTTGTGACACCATGAGCAACGCAAAGGACATCCTTTAAGAAAAACTGTGGTGCGGATGCCCGGTCCATCGTGTATCGCAAATTCTTCGATACTGAAAATTGTTCCGGTTTTCATATTTTTAGTGTTTTTGGATGTAGGAATAATGCTTCGCCATTGCAATCAAGTTAAAATTGCGGTATGCTACTTATCTTTTGCAAAGATAGAGTATTTAAATCAAACTAATAGAAAATATTATGTTAAAAAATACATACTGGTACGAACTGGTTTGGAATAATGGATTACCAGTATATATAATAAATGTGATTTTCAAATGGATTCTTTCCATAAAAAAAGATTCCTTCCAAAAGTTGAAAGGAATCCTTTTAAAATTGTGATATTATTTTGAGACCAAATCATACTGAGGCAGGTGAAACTCGTATGATTTATCAAATACCTGACTTACATTATTTATTTCGAGGAATGTAGTACCACCGTTTTCACCGAAACTACCACTCAGATATGCGATTTTATCATTCATGCCGATATATCCTTTTTGACGAAGCATACGTATTGAGGCCACAAACAGGTACTCGGGAGTGTTGTGCTTTTTCTGAAAGATCGGAGTGATACCGAAACTGAGATTCAACAATCGTTGTGTTTTCTCTTTATAACATATTGCCAATACCGGTGTAGGCCCTCGGAAAGCAGCGAGATGACGAGCCGTTTCGCCCGACTCGCTATCGGTAACTATGCCCGCGACTCCGAGTTTGCGTGTAGCCTCTATTGCCGAATATGCAAGAAACTCACGTTGTGAGCAATTATCATTCAGAGGTACAAAGCGATTGACAAGATCGTGTTCGGCCTGTTCGGCCACAGAGGCCATCGTACAGACTGCCTCCAACGGATACTTGCCGCTGGCGGTCTCGCCGCTAAGCATGAGCGCATCGGCATTTGAATAAATTGCGTTTGCTATATCCGTCACCTCGGCACGTGTCGGGCGCGGATTGTTTATCATCGTATGCAGCATCTGTGTTGCCACTATCACAGGCTTTTTCTTTATCACACACTTGTCGATGAGTTGTCGCTGAATACCAGGAATTCGCTCGATGGGCACCTCAATACCCAAATCACCGCGGGCAATCATTATGCCATAAGATGCATCGATTATCTCATCGATGTTATCGACACCCTCCTGATTCTCGATTTTTGATATAATCTTGATATCACTATTATGTTCGTCAAGAATCTTTTGTATCGTCTTCACATCAGCCGCTGAACGAACAAAGGAATGAGCAATGAAATCAATATCAAGCTCAATGGCAAGTTTTATGTTTCTCAAATCTTTTTCAGTCAAAGGAGGCAAATCGATATGCACGCCCGGAACATTGACACTCTTGTGCGAGCCAAGCACTCCATCGTTTTGCACCTGAGCAACAAGCATAGGTCCGGTATTTTCGAGAACAAGCATATCAAGTTCGCCATCATCAAACAACATGTGGTCACCGGTCTTCACATCTTTTGTTATGTCGGAATAAGACACATTAATAATATCATGAGACGATTCCATCTCGGGACGGCCGAATATTTTCACCACGTCTCCTGTTTTATAATTAATTGGCTCGACTACGGCCGTTGTACGTATTTCAGGTCCTTTGGTGTCAATCATCAAAGCAATATGCGATGATACCGATCGAACATTTTTCACTATATTTCTTATCCCTTCGGGTGTGGCATGCGCAGTATTCATCCTTACTACATTCATTCCCGCAAAAAACAATTTTCTTATAAACTCGGGAGAACAACGCCGGTCACTGATCGAAGCTACAATCTTTGTCTTTTTCATAACATCTGGTTTTGCAAATATCCTAACAATATGCAAAGGTAAGAAAAAAGCAAAACAAACAAATAGAAAATCACAATAATTAATCGGACTGCAAACAGGCCGGGCTACAACCCACCATTAAGCTAATTCAGTGTATGATAGCAAGTTCGGAAAGTAGTTGTTGACGGATAAACTAAAAAAAGTCATAATATTTTTTGTACGACGCAAAAAAACCAGTATCTTTGCAGTTCGAATGAGAAAAGGAAAAAACAAATCATAATATTTAAATAAAATAAAATGACAAAAGCAGATATTATCAATCAAATCGCCATCAATACCGGCTTGCCTAAAAAAGATGTAGCCGTGGTTGTAGAAAGTTTTATGGAGACCATCAAGAACAGTCTGCTCATAAACAAGGACAATGTCTATCTGCGTGGTTTCGGTAGTTTCATAATCAAACACAGAGCTGCTAAAACTGCAAGAAATATTCTGAAAAAGACCACAATGATAATAGAGGCTCACGATTTACCAAGTTTTAAACCGGCAAAATGTTTTGTCGACAAAATGAAAGGCGAATAAATCGTAAATACCCAAGCATTAAACATATACAACAACATAACAAATAAAAAAATTTAAAGCTATGCCAAACGGAAAGAAAAAGAAGGGCCACAAGATGGCTACGCATAAACGTAAAAAAAGACTGAGAAAGAACAGACATAAGAGCAAGTAAAGTTTATTTGTAACTTGCCCTAATTGGTCAGTTCCTAACAAGGGCGCGTCAATGCATCCGCTCAGGATTTCTTGACTCGCCCTTTTATTATACAGCCAAACACCGGTGACGGTGTCAATGTGAAAAATAAATAAAGCTAAGGGAAAAATAGAATGACCAGCGAACTTGTAATAGATGTCCGACAGGATGAAATATCAATAGCCTTATTAGAAGACAAGAGACTTGTTGAATATCAGAACGAACCACGTTCTGTGTCATTTTCCGTCGGAAATATATACATTGCAAAGGTAAAAAAATTAATGCCCGGGCTTAATGCGAGCTTTGTAGATGTGGGTTACGATCGCGATGCCTTTCTTCATTATCTTGATTTAGGCAATCAATTCCACTCATACGAGAAATATCTTAAACAAGTACAAAGCGATAGAAAAAAACTTTACCCGTTCAGTAAAGCCACCAAACTGCCGGATCTCAAGAAAGACGGAAGTGTACAGACAACCCTCACTAAAGGACAGGAGGTGCTTGTGCAAATTGTCAAAGAGCCGATATCTACCAAAGGACCACGCCTCACAGGAGAAATAAGTTTTGCAGGACGTTATCTTGTACTTATTCCTTTCGGCGACAAAGTATCGGTATCTTCTAAAATAAAAAGTGGTGAAGAACGCGCAAGGTTAAAACAACTTATCAATAGTATCAAGCCCAAAAACTGCGGAGTGATAGTACGCACCGTCGCCGAAGGCAAGCGTGTGGCTGAATTGGACGCAGAACTGAAAATCCTCACAAAGCGATGGGAAGACGCTCTTATTAAGATACAGAAGACCCAACAACGTCCGCAACTCATTTACGAAGAAACAGGAAGAACAGTTGCTCTATTGAGAGACCTGTTCAATCCGACTTATGAAAATATCTATGTCAACGATCCGGATATTTTCAAGGAGGTGAAAGAATATGTTTCACTCATCGCTCCCGAGAAGGTCAATATAGTAAAACTGTACAACGGAAACGTTCCAATATTCGACAATTTCAACATTACGAAACAAATAAAATCGAGTTTTGGAAAAACCGTCAACTACAAACATGGCGCCTACCTTATCATAGAACACACAGAGGCTCTCCATGTTGTTGATGTCAATAGCGGCAACCGCTCCCACTCCGACAACGGACAGGAGGCAAATGCCCTTGATGTCAATTTAGGCGCTGCCGATGAACTTGCCCGCCAACTCAGACTGCGAGATATGGGCGGCATAATTGTTGTTGACTTCATAGACATGAATCTTGCCGAAGACAGACAGTTGTTGTACGAACGCATGTGCAAGAACATGCAAAGCGATAGGGCAAGACACAACATCCTGCCCCTGAGCAAATTCGGACTGATGCAGATCACACGTCAACGCGTAAGACCGGCTATGGACGTTAATGTAGAAGAGACTTGCCCTACATGTTTCGGAAAAGGAAAAATCAAGTCAAGCATTATTTTTACCGATCAACTTGAAAGTAAAATAGACAGTCTGGTGAACAAAATCGGTGTGAAGACATTTCATCTTCACGTACATCCATACGTTGCTGCTTATATCAATCAGGGAATATTCTCACTCAAACGAAAATGGCAACTCAAGTATGGAATGGGAGTACATGTCATCCCTTCACAAAAACTGGCTTTCTTGCAATATGAATTTTATGACAACAAGAAACAGTTTATTGACATGAAAGAAGAAATTGAAACAAAATAAAAAGAAAGGGGTCTGACATTTCAGGCTCCTTTCTTTTTTTTGCACCATACACTTTTGATTGGAAAAAGTATCTTTCCAATCATCTTGGCCCCCAAAAACGCAGAACCTCCGCAAAAATACAGATTTTGTACAGGGCCTTTGTACGATTAGTACAGGAACGTTGTACTGACTGTACATGGGCTTTGTACTGACTGTACAGAGGCTTTGTACTGACTGTACAGTAATCTTGTACGGAACTCACGAAATATTATGATGCACCCTATGGGGTTTATGGCATATATTAAGATACTGTTTCTTTGAGTGTGTCTGAGTGAAGGCACTGAAAAAAAGGACCCGT
>CAJKQX010000014.1 GCA_905202125.1 uncultured Prevotella sp. | reverse complement strand
GGAGAATACTGCACAATTGACGCTCTTCTAAACAAAATTATCCCGAACTCGCGTATATATGGCACAAGCCATTTCGCCTTGCACAGATGAAATGTCAAGAAATACCGTACCGTCTGTGATACTCTCTTGGGGTAAAAGTCCTATCAACTCATTGGCCAACATTGGCGGTGTCACTACCTCCGAATTGGAAAGTCTGGCAAATTTGCGCATGGCTACCTCGGCTCGTCTGACTGGCTCAAGCCGATTGTCGCTCATAAGTTCGTTGATACTCTGTATCTTGTAATCGAGCTTGCTGAGAATGAAAACATTGGCCTTATCCCTAATCAGTGACAGAATGGCGAGCCTCAACCCCAAGCTACATGCGATTCTGTGATCTTCTTTGTCAACACTTATTTGGTTGATTATATCGGATAAGTTTCTTACCTTATTGTCTGTCAAGAAAGCGAAGAATAATATTTTGGAATAATATGTCGCTAATTTTTTTTCCAGGCCCGACTCTTCTTCGTCTGCTTTTGTGGCTTTTTCAGTATCATCATTGTTTCCGTGGACATCCGCTTTTTCATGTGTTTCCATCGGTATGTCCATATCGTCAACATCCTTATCTGTAATGGGGCGTATCTCAATACCTTTGTTATTGTCTATTTCTTTTAGTCCTTCAATTTCTTTTCTGAAAGCAGCAATGTCGAGCAAACCTAAATCAGAAGGAATGTCATGGGATTCATCGGCAATACTCTTGCTTTGAGAGTAATTGCGTACGGCATCCATGATGTTCACAGGTGTGACCTCAGACAACTTATTATTGTTCAGTGTGATTATTGGAGATATTCGCAGTTCTTTTCTTATGCGCTCCTCCAATTTGTCATTGCCGCGGTTATCAACGTTTGCATTATAGAACTGTGATTTCAATTCTTGCATACGGAACATCCTGTCAGGGTCAAAATCCACCAATAATGTCTGAGGCTTCATATTGAATTTTATGATGTCCTCTTTTTCATCTTTGTAAGTCTTGACAAACTGATTTTGCAATCTGAATATTGCTTGATCGTATTCTTGCGGAGAAGACGTGTCTTTGAAATAGAGCATGGTGTCCCATTGCTCCACAGTACTTCCTGTAAGCATCCTGTTCACGGTTAGTGTGATTGTCTTCTTGCCTTGTTCCTCGCAATCGCGTATTTTGCATTTTATATCTTCATTGCTCAAAGCTAAAGAACGTTGTTCAACCCCCGAAATATTCAAAATTTCATACGAAGACAAATTCTTGAATTTATTATGATTGTTCTTTATCAAGGCCTCCATTGCGTCGCACGAAGCCCTGTATGGCAATACTAAAACCATGTGACGGCACATGTTTCCGTTTTTGATTCTGTCGTAATTCAAAAAGCCGAGAACATTATCGTCGTTCTTCGTTCCGTCAATCACGGATAGCAAATCCAATATTTCTTGCTCATTCTCGAATTTCTTGTATTTGCCTGACTCATCCTTTACAATAGAGCATGGCCTCAACAATGCCGACATGGCACATGTATATCCGTGTTCCCTTAACTGATGCATCTTTGCCAAAGAACTTGCATTAGGCTTGAAGGCAAACCTGACCATTTGAGGAAATCCATAATAAGGATTGTCCCATTCGCGTATCTCGCCACTGCCATTATTACATTCGTCACCGGCCAACCGCATTTCGTCCCATTGCTGTTGCAACTCAACAATGTCGGTGAATTGACAAAAAGCGATTATATCTTCTTTCTTGAACTCATCGCCCATTAATATTCTATATGGGGTTCCTGACAAATGCAACTTTACTCTGGCTTTAAGAGACTTTACCAGTTTATCATTTTTCTCGAAATCTTCCTCTACATCTTTTTCCTCAATCTCCGAATCTACTTCAGTTGGCTTTAGTCCCGCTGTCAACCTCAATATTTTGCCAAGTTGGGTTGCCCTTGCACCATAATGTGTTTCGTCCACTATCAACAAGTCTATCTGTGAACTGAATATTTGTTTATGTCGTGGCTTTATATTGTCGCCCTGCAGCTCTTGCAAAGTCAGGAACACGGCAACTCTTTTACCTGCTTCTATATTTCTGGTGATAACATCGTCTTGGTTAGACAATTCATCTTTACCCAAGTAAACGTACTCGGCAAATGCCACATGGCTTTCAACTGTCTTTTTCCATTCCTCGCGAACATCGGCCTTTGCCGAAACTATCAAGGTCAACTTGCAGTTTGCAAGTTCTTTGGAGCAATACATCGCTGTAAACGATTTTCCAAATCGCATTACAGCATACATCAACAGGTTGTTTCTACCTTTTGAAACAGCATTGAGAAAATTGTCGACAGTTTCCCTTTGGTTAGGACGCAACGGATATGACTGCGTCCTTTCATAATGGTGGGTTTCGGGCAACCTGTAAGGCGAATACAATTGATATTTGCCCGTATTATTTTTTGCATTGGCTACAATATCGTCGATAGCTTCTGCAACATCAGCCGCACTTGCATCCTTAAAGAACTCATTGGAATAATATACATCCGGAAATGTTGCCTTCTTCAGACGTTCCTTGCCTTTCTCTGTTTCAAGATAAAAATGAACAGAATAGTCGCGAAAGAATTTCCCGTCCTCGGTCTTTGCCTCATGCTTATAAAGTGGCTTAAGATTCTTGAAATGTTTACGCCATTCGTCAAGGCGGGTCTCAACGGGGCGATACGTGTCGCCAACTTTCAAGTAATTGGGCACTGTTTCGGTTGAAAACGCATAAATGTGGGGATTTACTCTGCCCACAATTATCCTGTCCAATTGTGTTGTGTCTGTTTTTAGCATTATAATATTCAATTAAAACAATGAAAGCTGGACGCTCTTGATTTCCTTTCTATCAATGCGTTTCATTCCTTTTGCAAAGACAGGTTTGTATTCAGAGCAACCTTCGTCACATATTCTAATGTCATAAAAAGAGCAAAGTGGTTTTATTACTCCATTTACACGAATATTGATACCAAAATCGTACATTCCAAGAATTGTTTTTAGCTTTTTCTTCTCTTCCTCGTTATTTAAATATACGTCAACATTAATTTTGTCAATGTGAGATAAATAAGCTGAAACCATCGGCATGTATCCGACAAAAGCCGACAAACTATCTATTCCTATTTTGATGTCATTTGCATCTTGACAAAGTTGTAGAATTTCATAGTACGCATTTATAAAGTCGAAACTTTCAGATAGAATATTATTAACCAACACGTAATAATTTTTATCTTTATTATCTACATTTACTCCTTTTCTGAAATCTTCGTAATCGAGCATGGCTTTCACTTTATTGGCAATAGCATATCCGATTTGCGTAGGCACAGCCTCGCCTATGCATCTACGTATGTTGCCCTCATTCTCCTTGAGATATTCATCAGTGTTTTCCACTGTCAATGTATCATCGTGATCAGTCCATTTGAAATCATTGGGAATTGTCATGAGGGTCATCAGCTCGCGTATACTTAGTACACGGTTGTCACAAGGGTGTATCGTGTCCTGCGACGACATAACATCGCTTCGTGTGGCAATGCAAGCACCCGGCCGGCTCCATATCAGGCGGCGATACTTATTGCCCATATATGCGCCTTTGTTTATTATCCTATTGCCCTTTGCGTCAAAAGTGCAAGGCTTACGGTCATCGGGATTGTCAAAAGCCGTCTCGCCCTCTTTCAGGTCTTTAATCCAATCAAGCATATACTTGGGAAAGGGACGTGCGAAATGCAATGGGTCGTTAGGGTCTTTCTCGCAATAATCGAGACGTCGAAATGCTCCTATTGATTTTTCAAGTGATATTTCATTGCTACGTGTCGGAAACAGATGTAATGGTGTGACGTAATCAAGTTCACTGCTGGTTCCTATCACAAGAGTTCTCGGTCGACTCGACGGTACTCCATAGTCCTTGAAATTTATCACCTTCCAATGTATGTTGTAATATTCAGACAAATTGTTGAATATGCTGTCCTTTATCAGCATGTCCTGTCCGCTGATATCTGTGCATATAGATTTCATAAATGCCCTGACGTTCTCAAATACAAACACCTTTGGCCGTATCATCCTGATTATCTTGATAGCCTCGACTACCAATGAATTTCTTATCTGCTCATGGTCTGTCTTCTTATAATTAGCCGTGCTCATACCTTGACATGGTGGTGTGGCAAATACCACATCCACCTGTTGCAAGTTGTGCTCGTTGCGCCAACGATCTATCTCGGCAAGAATTTTAGCATGAGTCTCTTCGCTCCTGGCGTCTCCGCAGATGTAACCGCTGTCATACTCACATTTATTGTTCGCGCGTTGAATATCCAATCGGACACCCAAAAGCTCATTTGTTGCTATACATTTAAAACCATTCATCTTAAATCCATAACAACCAATGCCTGCACTGCTAAATAAAGATATGTATGTTCTTGCCATCGTCTTATTTTGTATAAACTGCAAAAATACGAAATTGTTGTCTAAATCGGCCAACTACTTCTGTTAATTATTAAAAATCAGATGTTTCTTTGTCTGGTACGACAGACGGTTAAGGATTTTAAACCCAAATCGCATCAGGTCGATTTGGATTAAAGAGCGAAATCATTTAAGCCTCATAGTGAAACGGCACTATGAGGCTTTATTTTATGGCTTCACGCCCTGCGTAATGGCACGATAAAAGCGCTCACCCGATAAATCCGAGGGGCAGAAACAGGCTGTTTTACACGTCGTTTCCTATGTTGTTGCAAATCAACAGGTTACGAGCAAAAAAAATTATAGCTATAATTTTATTCAAAAGTGCCACTTTCAGAAGAAATTATAGCTATAATTTTTCGCAACGGTAATAGTATTGATTTGCCATCAAGTCTGTTTTGATTGCCGAAACATATAGTTTTGAGGCACCATTTTAGTCTCTTTAATTCCCCGAGATATATCGGGCGAGCCTCAAAAAGGCGCAACGGTTATCGCCAATATCTTTGCATAAGATAAAAAGTGGCTCGATAAAGGAAATAAAAAACTGCGTTTTCATTTGGCTTTACGCCCACCTTTCACTACCTTTGTAAAAATTATTAATAATAAAGGTATAAATCCATAACCGTTTTACGCAATATGTCGACAACGAAATCCGATGTCGACAACCGAAAAGAAATGAATTTATTGCAAAAAAAATACAGGCTTCGGCTGCGCGGATTATATGTGTGATTTGCCTCATAGCATCACTCCACATCCTTTTCGCCTGCAATGATAATGCCGCAAAGACTTATTCTGACGAAGAAAAAGCCAAGACCGACAGCGTTGTCATAGCCAATCGCAACATAGACTCGCTGACTGTGCTCGCCGAACGCTTCAAGAAAGGCGGCGACGGCTATGGCGAGATTGCGGCATACAGGGAATTAGGCAAATGCCTTCGCGAAGACAGCAGGTTTGAAGATGCTATAAACGCCCATAAGAAGGGACTGGAATGTGCGGTCAAAGCGTGCGACACATTGCAGATTATTCAGGCACTCAACAACATCGGCACCAACTTCCGCCGCATGGGAATACTCGACGAGGCGTCGTCCTACCATTATCAGGCGCTGACACTCTACGAGGCTTACAGCGACAAGGAAAGCAAGGCGGCACGCAAGAGCCGTGTCATCTCGCTCAACGGCATAGGTAATGTGCATCTGACATTGGACAATCGGGAAGCGGCTGACAGCGTTTTCCGCATGGCATTGGCAGGGGAACAGGAGCTGGGAAGTGCTTTGGGACAAGCCATCAACTGCGCAAACATCGGCTCTATCTTCGAGTCGAACGGGCAGGCAGACTCGGCATGGCATTATTACAGGCTCTCCATGAAATTCAATCGGGAGGAGAAATCAGACCTCGGAATATCGCTCTGTCATACGCACTTCGGACGCCTGTATGAAAAGGAGAACAAGCTCGACAGTGCCGTAAACGAATATTCGCAGGCTTACAGGCTTATGCAGGACAACAGCGACACATGGCATTGGCTTGAGTCGTGCCTTGCTCTGGCGCGCGTATATATAGAGAAAGGTAATCTGACTGCGGCTGCCGAGTATCTTGATAAAGCCAAAGCAACAGCTAAAGAGATAAACTCGTTGGAGCATTTGGCTGAAGCATACAGGTTGGAATATATGTGGAACCGTCAACGGGGAGACTATCGCGCCGCATTGGAAAGTTTCATAAAGAGCGACGAATATGCCGACAGCGTCTCTAATGACAAGAATGTCAAGCACATACAGAACGTTCGAGTGAAATACGAACGCGAGCGGAAAGACAATGAAATCAATCTCATACAGACTAACTATGAGAACGAAAAGCTCATACGTCAGACGTCTTTGGTGATATTTGTCATACTGCTGGTGCTGGCCTGCGTCATCATTGCCTTCATGTGGTTTGCCATAAGAATGCGCTCGCAGAAACAGGAAATCATGCGACAGACGGAGAAAATGCGCACAAACTTCTTCACAAACATCACTCATGAGTTCCGTACACCGCTCACAATAATACAAGCGGCGGCACAAGAAATAAGGAATATGTCGGAAACAGACAGCGACATACACAGAAACGCGACAAACATCATACGACAAGAGAAGGGACTACTGCTGCTTATCAATCAGATTCTCGACATCACAAAGATGACTTCTGTGGGAGTACAGGCCACCGCCTGGAAACACGGAGACATAGTGGAATTCATAAAGATATTATGCGAAAGCTACAAGTCTTACGCCTCAAACAAGGGCATCGAACTGGTTTATGCTCCTCAGCAAGAACGGCTGGAAATAGATTTCATTCCCGATTATATGCAGAAAACGATACAAAACCTCATATCAAATGCAATTAAATTCTCGGGAACAGGAAGTAGCATACTTGTAACAACGCGAACAAAAGGGCGGGCTGTGCAGATATATGTAAGCGACACCGGCATCGGAATGACGGCCGAACAGAAAGAAAACATCTTCAAACCGTTTTATCAGGCCGACAACAACACTAACATCGGTACGGGTATAGGACTGTCGCTCGTGAAACTGGCGGTTGAGAATATGCGCGGAAAAATAGAAGTTCACAGTGCTCCGGATGAAGGCACCGTGTTTATAATAACGCTGCCGATAACAAGAGATACCGAGGTGGAGGATGTTTCGGATATTACCGAACAGGTTGTTGTCGATGCTACAGAACTGCCGATTGAGGATAATGACGTGCCGACTGAAGACAGCTATGATGACGAAGAAGACAACGACACCGTGAGAATTCTTATCATCGAAGACACGGCAGACGTGGCATACTATATGAAACGGCAACTTAATCCCGACTATAATTATTATTTTGCCGCCGATGGCAACGAAGGTCTTCAGAAAGCCGAGCTGTTAGTGCCCGACCTTATCATCACCGATATAATGATGCCGGGCATGGATGGCTTCGAGTTATGCAAGGAAGTGCGCCATTCCGAGTTACTAAACCACATCCCGGTAATCATGGTTACGGCTAAAGCCACACACGAAGACCGCCTGCACGGACTTGAAGTCGGGGCCGACGCCTATCTCGAAAAGCCGTTCCATGCAGACGAATTGTATGTGCGTGTGGAGAAACTTATGGAACAACGGCGCCTGTTACGCCGGAAATATTCAAGCGAAATAGAAGACATTTCCGAACCGGAGACAACACCAACAACCGATTTCAACAAAATATTTCTGGACAAATTGACCGGTGCTATACACGAAGAACTGGAAAAAGGCAAGATGGATTACGACGCGTTGGCATATAATATGTGTCTGTCGAGGGCGCAACTCAACCGCAAAGTGAAAGCCATCACAGGCTATACCACCACAAACCTTATCCTGCAAGTAAGGATTTCATTGGCAAAACATCTGTTAGACACAACCGAAGACTCCATTGGAGATATTGCAATGAAATGCGGAATGGACAATAACAGCTACTTCAGCTCGCTGTTCAAGAAGTCTACCGGCATGACGCCCATGCAGTATAAGAACCGTAAACGTTAGTTCCTTTAACCCGAATCACCATTTGGTTTGGGTTAAAGGAACAATTACCGACAATGTTGTTACAATAAGCCCAAATCGTCATCAGATTTGGGTTAAATCCTCGTTTACCGACAACTTTTTTACTATAAAACAGCTTTTTGTTCCTGAATTGATACTCCGTATTCCTTATTTGATATTATACAAACGTATTTCGTTATTATTTTTGCATTGAAAACGAATACGAATATGAACAACGCTGACAATAAAATTCACACCCACTCGAATCCCTCTTTAAAGCAAGAGGAAATTCAGAAGATTATCGATGAGCACATAACGCATATCATCGAGAAGGAGAGACAAGAGCAGTTGCATCCGGCGAAGTCCCATTCTGACGGAGATAAGACTATGTCTATTAAGCAACGATGCCTCCAAATGATAAAGTTTCGGTTCAGAACCAAGAAAAAAGGTCTGGGCAATCGGGACAAACCATAAGGAGACAGATGCCATTACGAGGTATAATAATAAACAATGTTTTCGCACAAGCTG
Source organism: uncultured Prevotella sp. (assembly GCA_905202125.1). Lineage (GTDB taxonomy): Bacteria > Bacteroidota > Bacteroidia > Bacteroidales > Bacteroidaceae > Prevotella. Next base: position 32,132 of record CAJKQX010000014.1, on the reverse strand, counting down.
TGGAAACAATAATACAAACTTAACATTTTAAGCGTATGAAAACGATATTACAAAATCTAAGAAAAGTCAAAAGGTTATCGCAAATACTGCTATTTACCTTTATTTCTTTGCTGTTACCGCACAACGTGGCTACGGCAGAAACCACAAACGGAAGCCTCGGCGAGAACCAAGCGATATTTGAAAAAGAAAATTTTTATACTTATAACATCAATGACATTATCTTTACCGCACAATACGACGGCAAATATTATGTCATGGGAAAGCAAAGGGCTGACGGCAAAAGAGCAGCAAATGCGGCAATCGATGTAAACACCAACCAAAATAGATTGATTGCAGACAAAACCACTGCCGATATATTTGAAGTCGGAGTAAGAGAAATTGAAGAAGATAGAGGGGGATATCCTTACTACTATAAAGTGTACTCTTTGAAGAACGATGACAGCTACCTCATTGACAAATACGGAATTGACAACTCTGAGCATGGCTTTGCAACGGCAAGTATGTCCGACTCAGAACTCAATGAAAACTTATTTTACTGGAGGAACAATTATGGAGAAGACATTTTCAACTACTTTACTAACGGAATAATCTTTCTTGTGGTTGACGGCACCGATTTATACTTTGATGTTCTGTCCAACACTCAGGGAGCGGACGACACACATATCAAGGCGGAATGTTTCAGTATAAGTTGCCAGCACCCGAATATGCAACACGTAGCGGCAGCCGAACCCACTTGCCACGAGTACGGATACGAAGAAGAATTCTGGTATTGTCCCGACTGTAAGGCTAAAAGAGAGCAACCTTATTTCAGCGACGCCATCGGTCTTAACAACATATACAGTCCTCCGATTATAATGCCATACGGCGCCATCGACAACGATAATGACGGCATTTGCGATGATTGCGGAAAGAATATGCCGGTATTCAGAAAAGTAACAGAAGCAGACAAGATACTTGTCGGCGCAAAATATATACTTATAACACAGGTAGGAGACAAATATTATGCTGTCACGACAGGCACCAAAGAGGGTGGAGAGATATTGCCGGCAACGGAGGTCGTGCCGTCTGCCGACGGAAGTTTTACCTTTAAGAACACAACAAGCGCAATGATGTTCGAGCTGCAATTTGCAGCAGGGAACACCGAATGGGGAAACGGAATGCGGTATGGCTTACTCACAAAGTTCAATAACAAGCCCATGACCTTCAATCCCTATGACGATTTTTTCTACTTCGAAGAGTATAGAGAGAAGGGTTCCAAATACGGTTTCTATGTAGGATTGAAAGAAGACGGAACGGCAAAGATATCTTCAGCATACGATTCTAATTTTTGGATACGCTCCTACACTCACGAAGGCGAACATATATTCACTTTGAAGGACTATTCTTCCGACAATACATATAAAGAAAGTAATGTTTACTTTTATCGTCTTACAGAGACGGGAACAGTCGGGACAAACACTTATGACATGACAGACGTGAAATCGGAGACCAACTATGACAAAATCATACCCGAGGGGTCTGACGCCGAAAAGGCGACAACCGTAACCGGAATTGCGGATGCGATGACGCAAACGGCAGTGAACACCATTGTCGGAAAGTTTGCGACGGAGAATGGCATCTCTGAATCAAACATTACAGTTGAGGTAAGTGCCGACATTACAGCCACCGAATACTCACCGGAAAAGAATGCGACATTCGACATTACGCCCAACGCCACACTGTCGGCTGACGGCAAAACAGCTAATTATCCTATATCGGACAGCGACTTTAACGTCACCGCTATGAGTGTAACCATCTATACGAACGACATTTTCGTTGAAGAAGTTATTCACGAGAAAGAAGACGGAACCGAAGAACACTTCTATAAAGATGACTCTGATGAAGTACGGGAAGGCGAAAAAGCATTCTCTCAGTCAGAGGATATGAACGGTAATAATTATGTAACGTTCACGGTAAGCGAATTTTCAAAAGTCAAAGTCATTAGACCGCAATATGGGATCACTGTTATCGGCGGTAAAGCGACAAACGATGAAAATGTCGAAATAACAGAAACACCTGCCAATAGGATGTTGTATATTATAGCAGACGACCCCGCTGAGGGCGAGGAATTTGACAAGTGGGAAGTCGTGAGCGGAGATGTACTGATTGATGAGGTCAACAGTGCCACCACAAGAATATGGATGCATAAAACAGATGTAAGCATCAAGGCTGTATATAAGAAAACAACCGGAATACAAAATGTTTCCAAAGACGAGACCGAAGGCAAAATTTACAACCCTCAAGGTCAACTCTTGAATAACAAGGCGACAAGAAGCGACTTGCAATCTCTGCCCGCCGGCATTTACATCATCAACGGTCAAAAGGTCATTGTGAAGTAAACGCAACGCGTAATAAGTTCTAAAGACTAACAATCAACACCAAGCCCCAATCAGCCACCAAACTGATTGGGGTTTTATTATTATCTGTATTTTTCTTCAATAAAATACTTAAATTTATATGTCACGAAAAATACAAATGAAAGGGATTGTCATCGTTCGGAATGTCTTCATTTTTCTTTTTTCTTGCTTTTGTTCTTCTTTTTCCTCTTGAATAAATCCCAGAAACTGTTGAAATCTTTCTTCATTAACAGACCGATACCCTGCGTGTTGATACTGTTACGGGTAAAATATCGGTCATTGGTCTTGTTGTACACATTGATGGCCATGCTACCGTTTGGGAAAAGAAGATATTTGAGGTCAAAATCTCCGATGAAACTTGTTGTGGCGTATGGGTTGTCGCGATATCCGAATTGTCCGTTGAGCAGCAGACGGTTGTTGAGCATGCGTCCCGAGAGTATGCCTTCGTACTCGGCATCGTTGAAACCTTCGGTTCCGGTGGAGATGTTGGCTCCTAAATTCCAATTATTGCTGTTGACCACATTGCCAAGAATAGAATTGATCTGCTGACTGATGGTGCCGCTGAGGATGCTCTGCATAGCGAGCGAGGCCTGACTCTGTTGTGAGGACGTGTTGGCGTTGTTGTTGCCCTGTGTGTAGAATCTGCCCACGGCCAGAAGATACAATACCTGCTGGTTCATCTCCTCCTCAGCGTTGAGTATGCTGGATATCATCTGTTTGGCATCGCTGCTGAGCGTCGGCATGTCAAGTCCGAACGTCACTTTAGGATCATCGGGCGTTCCGGTGATATTCATCAGACAGTTCACACGGATGTTGTTGTTGGTGAACGAGTTGCCGATGTTCAAGTCGGAGAGATTCACACTATTGAGAATATATTGCGCCTTCAGGTCGAGGTCAGCACTGAACGGTGCTCCTCCAAACTTGATGAGGCTGCCACGCTCGAACGAGAAATCCTTTTTGATAAAGTCACGGATGGTGATTCGGTAAAGTCCGTGGTCAACGATGTAATTGCCATAGATGTCGAGCGTACCTTTATTAAAATATGTGGCTCGCAGTGTGCCGTCGCCGTTGAGTGTGATGTAGTCGCCCGTAATGTTATCCATTATGATTTTGATGGTGAGGTCGGGCGTAGTGTTGACAAGAAAGTTCATGCGCAAGTCGGATGAGAACTGCACTTTGTCATCTTTAGATTGGGCAAATTCGCCATTCTCGTCAGATTGGTTGAGTCTCTGTTGTTTCCATTGGATGAATTCGTGATTGTCTGCCGATGAAAGGCTGTTCACGTAGTATGTGATGATGCTGTTCTTGCAAGGGGTGGCATTTATATCCATTATCACCTCGCCGCTACGTCCCTTGATGGTGCAGTTGCCGTTGGCATATACGGTGCCGTAGAATGAGTCGCTCATGCCAGCATTGGTGTTGTAGGCCAACATGTTGTTCATATCGATGTTCAAGTCGTAGCTTAGGTGTGTGAGATGCTGATGGTGGATATTGCCCTCGATTATTCCGGTGTTGCCGTATTTGTCGTAGATTGTGTCGTTGGCAAATATTATTTCGTCGGGTATGAATCGTATGGTGTCGTTGCGCAGGGCGTAGGTGGTGTTGAGGCTGCTCAGGGTGAGATTACCGTCGGCCACGAGACGTCCGGTGAGATTGATGCTGTTGAGTGGTCCCGACAGTTTCACCGAGCCGTTGGCATGCGCGTTGACATCTTTCATGAAACTGCTGCAAAAACTCTCCATGAATTCTATTCGCGTGTTGTGGGCTTCGATGTCAAGATCTATACTGTTTTGTTTGGGCGACACGTATCCGTTGATGATTGTACGTCTGTCGGGTCCGTCGTTGGCCGTGGCGTTAATGTCGATGCTTCCGGCGTCGGCATCGTATTGGGCGTTGGCATACAATACGCCCATCCGTCCATCCTGAAACTTGAAATCGTTGACTGTGAGATCGGCCTCGGCTTGCGGTTTTTTGCTGAATATTCCCGACACGAAAGCATGACCGGTGGCAAGTCCGGAGAATTCCACGGAATGGAAATTGACCATATCGAGAATGTATTTCACATCCAGGTCCTTGAAATCCACCAATACCGAGTCGCTTTGTTCGTTGGTGGCTTTACCGTTGATGGACAGATGCTGATTGTCGTGAGTTATCGCGAAATTGCTGATTACAAGATTGTTTTTGCTGTATGTGATATTCGACGGTCGGATGTGCCAAATGCTGTCACCGATGTGCAATGTCGATTCTTCGACATCGATTATCGCTGTTGAGATACGGTCGTTCACTTTGACAAATTGAGTGTTTGTATTGATGGTTCCACGTATGGGATGACGCACATCATCGTTGATGAGAATTGTAGTTTTCAGATTGTCGTCCGATGCCTTTGTCTTGACTGCCCATGTGAACTTTTTCCCATTGCCGTTGTTTATTTTGATTCTTGCATCTGCATTGATGGCATCATCTATGGACTGTATGCTGAGCGAGGCATTGTCATAGTTGCTGTCGTTGTATGAGAACTCTGGTATGTCACAAGTCATACTCAGGTTTTTCTCCGTGTCGTCTATCGAGCCGTTGATATGTGCCGGATGGTTGAGTGTGACGGGAATATCAAAAAGCAGGTTGAGCCATTTCGTGTCGTATATCGTAGCATTGATGGCGAATCGGTTGTTGCCGGCAGATTGGCGGGGAGTGAATCCCGAGATGCTCGGCAGTGCATTGTTCAAGAGGTAAGAGATGCTGCCTTTGAGATTTAAAAGATCCATCTTGCCGTAGATATTGGCTTTGGCAAAATCGCTCACGATGGATATGTCTCGATTGTCGCCCGTCTTCTGTGCATCTATGATAAGCGAGTCGATGCGGTAATCAGTGACATCCGATTTCATTGTGAAATCGGTGAGCGCGAGTTTTCCGTAAATATCTGATGGCTTGTTGCCAAAGATTTTTGCCGTGATATCGAATCCGAAAATGGTATCTTCGTATTTGTCGGTCAATCTGAGATTGTTGGGCGATATGTTGTCGGAAATGATGTGGATATCCGAGAGGGTGGTGGCCGAAGACATGTCTATATGACCGGTCGCATCGATACGGGCATTCGGGTCGTTGATATTCACATTGGCGACAATCACCTTATTATTATAAGAACCTTTGAAAAGGATATCCCGGTAAGTGTATTTCCCATAATCAATGTGGGTGATATTTCCATCAATGCTAATGCCCGATGACGGTTGGCTGCTTATGTTTGTGTGTATGCCGATGTCTCCAAGATCGGTGTTTGCCGTTAATTGTTGCAGATGGATATTCGGTGCATCGATGTTGCCGTTTATAGTCTGTCCGCGTTTGTTGACGGTCATCTTCACATCGCCAATATCTGTGCGCAACAGACCGTCTGCATCCAATGTGTCATCATAGCCATGGCCCTTACCCGAGAATTCTATTTTTCCTAAATGCGTGAGAGTTTCAGGTAGTTTCTGATTTTGTATATTGTCCGTTATCTGTTTCACGCCGTCATAATTTGTTACCAACAGAGGCACATCGACAGACCATGCCCAACCTCTCGGACTTTTCTCCAATGACACATTGGTTATGACGTGGAGCAGACCATTAGTCTCGTTGATTTCAAACCTGTTGATATCAACTTTGTCGGCGGTGCCGCTGAATGATGAAGCTATGTTCACGCGGTTGTTTATATTCTTTAGACAAGGACTGAGAAATGCTAAGTCAGAGACGGTTACGTGTGAATCGGATATTTCTCCATTGTAACTTATAGTGCTCGTATTCGGCCTGCCCGACTCATAATCGTATGTGGCCGTAGCCTTGTCTATGCGCAGTTTCGAATTGGGCATTTCCAGCAAGAAATCATTGAGGGCGAACTTTCTCTTGTCAGCATGAATCTTGAAGGTAAGATTATTGACCTTGATTCCGGATTTTTCGAAAAACGATAGTTTCTTTATCTTCAGATTGATGGAATCGTTGGTTAATTTGTCAAGAATGAAATGTCCGCTGATATTCTCCGTATCGATGTTTTTTAATGAAAAAGCATGGTTGCGAATCGGAACATCGAGTTGGCGGTATCTCACTGCACCGTGTCGGATAATGAGCGAGTTGATTTGCAAATCCAAATCACTTGATGTCTTTGTCTTGTCTTTGGACGATAGGGAGTCGATAACAAATTGAAAATTGGTATCCGAATGGGCGTTCGCTTTATATAGGTCAGCCTTCAGTCCGAAAAACTGTGATGATGTGATGGATATGCGGTGCTTGGCAAGCGCCCAAAGGTCTATCTTGACAGAAACCCTCGATACCTTGAGCATCTGTTTCCCTTTTTGGTCAAGAACGTGTATGTCATCAATAATCAGACGGTTGGCAAATCCCAAATCGACACGCCCTATGGATACTTTTGTACCTAATTTGTGTGAGAGGACATCACTGGCATGGGACCCAATAATCGATTGTACCGCAGAAATATGCAGCAAAATAACAAGGGCAAAATATAGACAAGCAATTGTCCATACGGTTATATTTATTATGCGTTTGAGCACCTCAGACTAAAATCAATGTTAAGAATGGAAATTCAAAATTACATTATTTTTTTTGTATGACAAAAATTAAAGAGTTTTTTCTTTTATTTGTCTCTGATTTTTGCTAATTTTGCAACGATTGTGAAAAATTCAAAAATAGGTTAAATTTCAAAGCAATCCATTTTGAATCTTTTTGAGAGATTATCATTATTATTTTATAAATATCTATGACGAATGTAATTAAGTTGCGGAAAGGCTTGGATATCAATCTCAAAGGAAAGGCTGCTCATGATAAAACGGGTGTGGCCAAGAGTGAGATGTACGGTCTTGTTCCGGATGACTTTGTTGGGATTGTACCCAAAGTTGTAGTTCGCGAAGGCGACAGAATAAAAGCCGGAGATGTGTTGTTTGTCAATAAGAAATTTCCGGATGTCAAGTTCTCTTCTCCTGTCAGTGGTGTCGTATCTTCCGTCGTGCGTGGTGAGCGAAGAAAAGTGCTCTGTGTCGAAGTGAAGGCAGACGATCAGCAGGAATATGCTGACTTTGGTGTTAAATCCTTGAGCGAACTTGACGGTCCGGCCGTAATCAAGTCTTTGCTTGAGGCCGGATTGTTCGGATATATCTTCCAATTGCCTTACGCAGTATCCACCACACCGGATGCAATGCCCAAAGCAATATTTGTGAGTGCACTGCGTGACATGCCCCTTGCGGCTGATTTTGAGTATGAACTCAAGGGCAATGAGTCTGATTTCCAGACAGGACTGTCGGCTCTTTCAAAGATTGCGAAGACCTATCTCGGTATCGGTGCCAAGCAGACAGCCGATGCTCTTGTCAACGCCAAAGATGTTGAGGTGAATGTTTTCGACGGTCCTTGCCCGGCAGGTAATGTCGGAGTGCAGATCAATCATGTTTCACCAGTCAATAAAGGAGAAATTGTTTGGACAGTAGACCCGATGGCGGTAGTTTTCTTCGGACGACTGTTCAATACGGGAAAGGTGAATCTGAGACGCACTGTTGCCGTTGCCGGAAGCGAAATCAGTACTCCCGCTTATGCCGATGTCGTCGTTGGTCAGCAACTGTCATCGATTGTAGGTGATAAGATAAAGGACGCCGAACATTATCGTCTGATAAACGGTAATCCGTTGACAGGCAAACGAGCTTCGCAGACAGACTATCTGAGTGCACGCGCTTCGGAAATCACCATTATCCCCGAAGGAGACGATGCGGACGAGATGCTGGGTTGGATCATGCCCCGCATCAATGATTTCTCCACCAGTCATAGTTATTTCTCCTGGCTCTTCGGCAAGAAGAAAGAGTACGCGCTCGATGCCCGTGTCAAAGGTGGTGAACGTCACATGATCATGAGCGGCGAATATGACAAGGTGCTCCCGATGGATATCTATGGCGAATACCTTATCAAAGCAATAATCTGTGGAGATATCGACAAGATGGAGGCACTCGGCATATATGAGGTGTCGCCCGAGGATTTCGCTCTTGCTGAGTTTGTCGATTCCTCCAAATTGGAGTTGCAACACATTGTGCGCGAAGGTCTCGATATGTTGCGTAAAGAAATGGAATAATTAATTGAATATAAAGAGAAATACTTAGTAATAAGATGAAAGCATTAAGAAATTATCTGAATAAGATAAAACCGAATTTTGAGGAAGGAGGTAGATTTCATGCGTTACAATCCGTTTTCGATGGTTTCGAAACTTTCTTGTTCGTACCGAATACTACTTCCAAAACCGGTGTGCATATTCACGATTCGATTGATAGCAAACGTATAATGTCGATTGTTGTTATCGCCCTGATGCCTGCATTGCTCTTTGGTATGTACAACGTTGGATATCAGCATTTCAAGGCTGTGTCTCCAGAAGCCTTTGCCACGGTAGGATTCCTTGATATGTTCATCTACGGTTTTTTGGCTGTATTGCCCAAGATTGTCGTATCGTATATCGTGGGTCTCGGTATAGAGTTTGTCGTGGCTCAATGGAAGAAGGAGGAGATACAGGAAGGATTTCTTGTTTCCGGTATCCTGATACCTATGATTCTGCCGGTCGACTGTCCGTTATGGATTATGGCCGTTGCCGTGGCCTTCGCCGTGATATTTGCAAAAGAGGTGTTCGGCGGAACAGGAATGAACGTGTTTAATGTAGCATTGATTACACGCGCCTTCCTGTTTTTCGCATATCCTACCAAAATGTCGGGCGATGCCGTATGGGTATCGGGCGATTCAATGTTCGGTTTTGGCGGACATATAGACGGTCTTACTGTTGCCACTCCATTGGGCGAGACAGCCACATCGGGCGCAGTGCCTCCGTTCTCTATGGATATGATATACGGCCTGATCCCAGGTTCGATAGGTGAAACCAGTGTTATCGCAATCGCTCTCGGTGCCATAATATTGTTGTGGACAGGAGTTGCAAGTTGGAAGATCATGTCTTCTGTCTTTGTCGGAGGCGCTTTCATGGCATACATATTTAATATTACAGGACTTGAAACACCTATGGCACAGATGCCGTGGTACGAACATCTCGTATTGGGAGGCTTCTGTTTCGGTGCCGTATTCATGGCAACCGACCCTGTAACCTCGGCACGTACCGAGACCGGAAAGTATATCTTCGGTTTCCTCATCGGTGTCATGGCCATCATTATTCGCGTGCTCAATCCCGGTTTCCCCGAAGGTATGATGTTGGCTATTCTGTTGATGAATGTTTTCGCACCGCTTATCGACTACTGTGTGGTGCAGAAGAACATCAATCGTAGAAAGAATCGTGCCATACGTTCAAATCATTAAAAACAATTGCGACAATGAATACAAACAGTAATACTTATACAATAATATATGCCGCGATAATGGTTGTTATCGTCGCATTCTTGTTGTCATTTGTAAGTTCGTCTTTGCGTGACAAACAAAACAAGAATATCGAACTTGATACAAAGAAACAGATACTCTCCGCGTTGAATATTAAAGACGTGGACGATGTTGACGCAGAATATGCTAAATACGTCAAGGCAGACATGTTGATGAATGCCGATGGCACTTTGACCGAGAATAAGGGCGATTTCGCCATTTCGTATGAGACAGAGGCCAAAGAGAACGGTCGCCTTCATGTCTTCGAGGCCGAGGTGGATGGCAATCAGAAATACATCTTCCCAGTATATGGCGTAGGTCTTTGGGGCAGTATCTGGGGCTATGTCGCCCTTGATGCCGACAAGAACACCGTGTATGGCGTTTATTTCTCACATGCGAGCGAGACTCCCGGTCTTGGAGCCGAGATTGCAACAGAGCATTTCCAGAACCTGTTTCATGGCAAGAAGACTCTCGATGGCAACGATATAGCTCTCGGAGTGGTGAAGAATGGCAAGGTGGAAAATGCCGATTACCAGGTGGACGGTATCTCCGGAGGTACTATTACATCTGAAGGCGTGAACAAAATGTTGAAAGATTGTCTGGGCCAGTATGGCAGTTTCCTGACAACTAAATAATTAAAGAGGGATTTATTATGCAAATATTGTCAAATAAAAACAAAGAAATTCTTTCCACTCCGTTAGGAATGGAGAATCCCGTTACCGTGCAAGTGCTTGGTATCTGTTCGGCTTTGGCTGTCACAGCCAAACTGGAACCGGCCATAGTGATGGGATTGTCGGTCACGATAATAACAACATTCTCAAATCTTATCATCTCGTTGTTGCGAAAGACCGTCCCCAACCGTATCCGCATCATTGTTCAGTTGGTGGTTGTCGCCGCTCTGGTTACGATTGTCAGTGAGGTGCTCAAGGCCTTTGCCTACGATGTGAGTGTTCAACTGTCGGTTTATGTAGGATTGATTATTACCAACTGTATCCTTATGGGTCGTCTCGAGGCCTTCGCTTTGCAGAATGGTCCCTGGGAATCATGTCTCGACGGAATTGGCAACGGTCTCGGATATGCCAAGATACTGATTATCGTCGCATTCTTCCGCGAGTTGCTCGGTTCCGGAACGCTGCTCGGATTCAACATATTGAATCATGAGTGGTTGAAAGATTTGGGATATGTCAACAACGGACTGATGTTGATGCCTCCGATGGCATTGATTATCTGTGCATGTATTATATGGTATCAGCGTTCAAAGCATAAAGAACTGCAGGACAAGTAATCATGACACATTGTGTAAGGATAAGATTTATACAATTTTAAATTGAAAGATAAATGGAACATTTAATTAGTTTGTTTGTTCGTTCGATATTTGTCGACAATATGATATTCGCATTCTTTCTCGGAATGTGTTCCTATTTGGCTGTTTCAAAGAATGTCAAGACCGCTGTCGGACTGGGTATTGCCGTGACGTTTGTGCTGGCGGTGACTCTTCCTGTCAATTATCTGCTTCAGACAAAGGTGTTGGCAGCCGATGCCATCGTTGAAGGAGTAGACTTGAGTTTCTTGAGTTTTATTCTTTTCATCGCCGTGATTGCAGCCATCGTGCAGTTGGTGGAAATGATTGTCGAGCGTTTCAGTCCCTCGTTGTACGCATCGTTGGGTATCTTCCTTCCGTTGATAGCCGTGAACTGTGCAATCATGGGAGCATCGCTTTTCATGCAACAGCGCATCACGTTGGGCGAAAGCGACCCTAAGATGATTGGTAGCGTGGCCGACGCCATATCCTATGCGTTGGGTTCAGGTATCGGTTGGCTCCTGGCTATCGTTGGTTTGGCTGCCATCAGGGAGAAGATGGCATATTCGGATGTGCCCGCTCCGTTGAAGGGATTAGGTATTACGTTTATTGTCGTAGGACTTATGGCAATGGCATTTATGTGTTTCTCTGGTTTGAATATCTAAAAAGGACAGAACAATGGATATGAATTTAATATTGACAAGCATCGTAGTATTTCTTGCTGTCGTATTGTTGCTTGTGGTCATCTTGCTTGTTGCCAAGAATTTTCTGGTCTCATCGGGCAATGTGACAATTACTATAAACGATGACAAACAGTTGAGCGTGGAGTCCGGTTCGACATTGCTCAACACATTATCTAATAATGGAATTTTCCTTTCGTCGGCATGTGGCGGCAAAGGTTCGTGCGGACAGTGCAAATGTCAGGTGCTTGAGGGTGGGGGAGAGATACTTCCTTCAGAGATACCTCATTTCAGCCGCAAACAGCAGAAGGACCATTGGAGACTCGGATGCCAGGTTAAGGTGAAATCCGACATGAAAATCAAGGTTAATGCCAGCGTTCTCGGAGTCAAGGAATACGAGTGTACTGTCGTTTCCAACAAGAACGTGGCTACCTTTATCAAGGAATTCAAAGTGCAGTTGCCCAAAGGTGCTCACATGGATTTCCTCCCCGGTTCTTACGCACAGATAAAGATTCCCGCATTCTCTATGTCGTATGACAAGGATATCGATAAGTCACTCATTGGTGACGAGTATTTGCTGGCATGGGAAAAGTTTGGGCTCTTCCCGCTCAAATGTGTTAACCCCGAGCCAACCATCAGAGCTTACTCTATGGCCAACTATCCGGCCGAGGGTGACGTCTTCATGTTGACCGTGCGTATCGCCACTCCTCCGTTCAAACCTGACAGAAGCGGATTCATGGATGTCAATCCGGGTATCGCCTCTTCGTATATCTTCACCTTGAAACCGGGTGATAAGGTATTGATGAGTGGTCCCTATGGCGATTTCCATCCACATTTCGATTCGAAGAAAGAGATGATTTGGGTAGGTGGTGGCGCCGGTATGGCTCCGCTTCGTGCACAGATTATGCACATGACAAAGACGTTGCACACCACTGATCGCGAGATGCATTATTTCTACGGCGCCCGTGCACTGAACGAAGTCTTCTATCTGAAGGATTTCCAAGAGCTGGAGAAAGATTTCCCCAATTTCCATTTCCACCTCGCGCTCGACCGTCCCGATCCTGCTGCCGATGCAGCCGGTGTGAATTATACAGCAGGTTTCGTACATCAGGTAATGTACAACACATATCTGAAAGACCACGAAGCCCCGGAAGATATAGAATATTACATGTGCGGTCCCGGCCCTATGAGCAAGGCCGTGGTCAATATGCTTGATGGCTTAGGCGTAGATCCGGAGTCGATCATGTATGATAATTTCGGTGGATAAGAGCATCGATTGATAGCAAAGGGTGTATCAGACCGAACCTCTTCAATACGTTTATCGTTCGTTTGAAGATGAGTTGTTCAAATCTGATACACCCTTTTTTATTTGTGATTTTCCGGTTCAGTCTTTATGTCTTATCCTATTCGTGATGATAAGCCTCACCTTTTATTATAGTGCAGGCGCGGTACAATTGCTCGGTGAAAATCATACGTATCATCTGGTGCGAGAATGTGAGTTTCGAAAGTGACAGTTTCTCGTCAGCCCGCAGATACACCGCATCCGAGAAACCATAAGGCCCGCCGATGACAAACACCAGTTTTCGTGCCGTCTGTTGTTTCTTCTCAAGCCATTGCGCCAGTTCTATGCTTCTGTATTCTTTGCCATGTTCGTCGAGCAGCACAACTGTATCCCCCGGTTGTATCATCTTCAGTATCAGTTCACCTTCGGTCTGTTTCTGTTGGTTCCGGCTCAGATTCTTTGTGTTTCTCAGTCCCGGGATGGTATTGACGGTGAATTGTGAATAATGATTTATCCGTCCGACATAATCATTTATTATGTCAGAGAATTTATTGTCAGTGGTTTTACCCACCAATATCAATTCAATTTTCATACTCCTTCAGTCTTTTAGGATTTTTGGGAAACCAACCTTTCATCACACGTTCACGCTGTTCCTTTATCTCCAATATGCTCCACAGGCATGATGCGCCAAACACCCCCAATATGGCAGACACGAATATGTCGCCAATCATCATGGCCGCCATGATCGAGATTATCCCTACGATAAGAAATATCCACCACGGTCTTGTTCCCCAGTAATATTCCACCTTGATAACTATCGGATGGAACAGTCCGATTATCAGAAATGTGATTATGGCAATCGCGATGCCCGAGAAATATAATTCCATAATATAATGTATTAGTCATAAACATGATAGGCCGATGCGACTTATCTTATACAAAGGTACGAATAATCCATCTGATATTTGATAAACTTGTATCAAAATGTTTGAATTTGCCACATCTCATGCAATAATATAAAGGTGAAAGTTTGGCGCATACAAAAAAAATAATTAATTTTGCAGTCGATAAAGAGATAGCAAGGCCGATATGGCTCAGTTGGTAGAGCAATTCATTCGTAATGAATAGGTCCCCGGTTCGAGTCCGGGTATCGGCTCTTTTTCGTTATTATGCGGTAATAGCTCAGTTGGTAGAGCACTAGCTTCCCAAGCTGGGGGCCGCGGGTTCGAACCCCGTTTGCCGCTCTGTATTCCTTTATCGCAGATTCAATCCGGTTTTTCTCTCATTTGTTTTTCGATTGTAAACATACAGTGAAACATACTTTGCAGATATCCCTTGCGACTGCAACAGGTAGCGGCCCTACATAGAGTAAATGCGGATCAGCGGTTTTTCAGTTGAAATCCACTGGTTTTGCAGTTGGAATCCACTGGTTTTGATGTTGAAATCCATTGGTTTTTGAAGTGAAAACCACCGTATTAAGATATCTCTTAAGAGACTAAAAATATCGTCATTTCATTTGTATTTACTCAGATTTGTGTTATCTTTGCTAAAAATTTAAATCTATAAAAATATGAATTTGAAGATACGCCTGATATTGATGAACTTTCTCGAATTTGCAGTTTGGGGAGCTTATCTGACATGTATGGGAAATTATCTCGGAGCGGCCGGACTCGGCGCTCAGATATCATGGTTTTATGCCATTCAAGGTATTGTTTCAATCTTTATGCCCACCTTGATAGGTATTGTCGGTGACAAGTATATCCAGCCTCAACGTCTTTTGGGCTTTTGCCATTTGGTTGCGGGCGTCTCGATGTTGGCATGTGGATATATCGGATTTTCGGCAGGGTTTGGCAACGAGATACCGGACAAGAGTCTTTTCATAGCAATGTATACGCTCAGTGTGGCCTTCTATATGCCCACGTTGGCCCTGTCCAACACCACGGCATTCACCATTCTCAAAGACAACGGTAAAGACACCGTGCGCGATTTTCCGCCGATACGCGTGTTTGGAACCGTGGGATTCATTGTCTCCATGTGGTTTGTCAATTGTGCCACACTCAACGATGGCGTGTTCTCTTTCACCCTTGCCGAGGATGCCCATAAGTTTCAGTACACATATATGCAGTTCTTTGTGTCGGGACTGTTGAGCCTCGTACTATTCTTGTATTGTCTGACGTTGCCACAATGCATGTTGACAAAGAAGTCATCCTCTTCGCTGACCGAGATGTTGGGCCTTAATGCCTTCAGGCTTTTCAGGAACAAACGCATGGCATTGTTCTTCATCTTCTCCACGCTCTTAGGTATGTCTCTGCAGGTGACCAATAGTTTTGCCGGACCATTCATCACCAGTTTCAAGGGCAGCGCGATAGAGAGCGTGCGTATGTCGTTTGCCGCCAACAACGCCACACTGCTCACATCGTTGTCTCAAATCAGCGAAGCCCTGTGTATCCTGATGATACCCTTCTTCCTCAAGCGTTTCGGTATCAAGACTGTCATGCTCATTGCCATGTTCGCATGGGTGTTGCGATTCGGATTCTTCGGACTTGGCAATCCCGCTATGCCCGGTGTGATATTGTTTATCCTCTCATGTGTCGTTTATGGAGTAGCCTTCGATTTCTTCAATGTGTCGGGAGCCATGTTTGTAGATCAGAAATGTGATGACGGTATCAAGGCCTCTGCTCAGGGCCTCTTCATGCTTATGACCAATGGTCTGGGTGCGACGATAGGTACACTCGCCGCAGGTGAGGTGGTCAATCACTATTGCCGGTGGGAAGGGCCGTATCTTTTGGGCGACTGGCAAACGTGCTGGATGATTTTTGCCGGATTCTCATTGCTCGTGGGTCTGTCGTTTGCACTCATATTTAAGTCTGAAAAGAAAACCCAACAATAAGATGAATCTGACCCGCTTGGTATTCAAGAATATATCCGACATTGTCGGTTCGGACATGTGCATCATCGTTTTGACGGACAAAACGGAGGAACGCCAGATATCAATAGTGTGCGATGACCACACAAGATATCAGTTTGCCCTGCGAATGTCAGGCGCGCCTGTCGTCAACAAGCTCTTGCCTGAGGTGCTACTCAGGTTCATGCATCCCGAAGATGACGGATTGCGGGTCATAATACATAGTGTGACAGACGGACAATACAATGCCGTCCTTTGCAATGAGAATACCAATCAGTCGGCATCCATAAGAATAAGCGATGCCGTGTTGCTGTCGTTCATAAGCGATGTGCCCCTTTATGTCGAAAACGAATTGTACCGACGACAGAGTGTGCCTTATTGCAGTGGCCGACAGGGGCTGTCCATTCCCATAAACACCATCAGCAACGCCATGTTGCAAGACGCTTTGGACAAGGCGATACAATCGGAGAATTATGAACTGGCATCGCAAATCAGGAACGAACAGCAGCGCCGGCAGCAGTCAAACCAATCATCCCAAACGGAAATTCAATGAAAGAGACAAGATTTTTTTATGTACCGGGGGCGGCAGACGCCATAGAACTGCCCGTAGATGAGGCAACACATGCCACAAGAGTACTCAGACTCAAAGGAGGTGACGAGATATTCCTGATGGATGGCGAAGGACATTTTTTCAGGGCCGAGGTGACCGTGGCCTCGTCCAAGCATTGTATGTATGATATTAAAGAGGTCATCGACAAGGAGAAAGACTGGCAGCGGCGCATCCATCTCGCCATCGCTCCGACCAAGATGACGGACAGGGTGGAGTGGATGGCCGAAAAAATCACGGAGATAGGGTTTGATGAGCTCACATTCCTCAATTGCGCCTTCTCCGAGCGCAAGTCCATACGCACCGACCGCATGGAACGGATTGTCGTGTCCGCAATGAAACAGAGCCGCAAGCCGTGGAAATCGATAGTCAATCCGCTCACCACGTTCGGCGATTTCGTCAATCTTCCCATCACAGGGCGCAAATACATCGCCCATTGCTACAACGAGATTGGGCGTCACGACCTGTGGGAACACATCAATATGTCGGGCACGGACGAGGACATTACCATCATGATAGGTCCCGAAGGCGATTTCTCTATCGACGAAGTGCGTATGGCCATCGACCATGGCTTTGTCTCTGTGTCGTTGGGCAAGAGCCGACTACGCACAGAGACCGCCGGACTGACAGCAGTAGCAATGGCTCAGCTCCTGTTGCGTATTTGATATCACGCGGGTAGAAATGGTAATATCATATTCTGCCATTCATTTTTCAGCGCATATTGAGTAATATTGATTTTTTATTGTAACTTTGCAGATTAGTATATTATAATAAGAGGTGAAACCATGAACAAGGTGATTGTAAAAGAATCGGATATCGTAAGTGCCGTACAAGAAGGTATGGATGCTTTTCTCAAAGTATTCACCGATGCCATCAAAGCATCTGTCGGAGGCGAACTCACAGCAGAGACAATGGCTGAGCTGAATGCCGGTCAGCTCACGCTTCTTGCTTACGAGACACTCCGTGACGAGGTCATGGACGGCGGATTCATACAATTGATTTATAATGGTTATGGCGGCTTCATCTTTATGAATCCGTTTGCAAGGGTTGTTAAATCATGGGGAATGCGCGACCTCGCCAAACTCATATACAACGCCAAACCGCTTTATCTCAAATACAAGGACGAAATACAAAAGGAGTGCACAGACGAAGAGTTCATGATGATGTTTGAGAAATATCCCGAGTTTGACGATTTCGATGACGAATTTGTTGAAAACGAGGAAGAATGGACATCGCTCATGGCACAATATGTGGATGATAATCTGAGCGATTTTGCCGAAATAGAAAAGAATACCGATGAATAAGGAAGAAGAACTGTTAAGAAAAAAAAGTCCCGTAAATATAAGAAACAAGAAAGCATCGTTCGAATATTTCTTTGTGGACATTTACACTGCGGGAATTGTATTGACAGGAACAGAGATAAAATCGATAAGACAGGGCAAAGCAAGTCTTGTTGACACCTTTTGTTACATTAACAACGGCGAAATATGGGTCAAAGGCATGAACGTGTCTCCTTATTTCTATGGTTCGTACAATAATCACGAGAGCAAACGTGATAGAAAACTCTTGTTGAACAAGAAGGAAATATACAAACTGCAAAGCGCAACCAAGCAGGCAGGATACACCATCGTTCCCATCCTCATATTTATCGACGACAAAGGCCGTGCAAAGGTGGACATCGCATTGTGTAAAGGTAAGAAAGAGTTTGACAAACGTCAGACCTTGAAAGAAAAAGAGGACCGTCGGGAAATGGACCGCGCAATGAAAAACCGATGATTATGAGCATAAAAGATATTATCGATGAACGTATCCTTGTGTTGGATGGTGCAATGGGCACCATGATACAAAGGCGTGCATTGGGTGATACTGATTTCAGAGGCAAAAAGTTTAGGGAGTCTGCCGTCGAACTGAAAGGCAACAACGATGTGCTCAATATCACCCGTCCTGACGTCATCACGGACATTCATCGTAAATACCTCGAAGCCGGTGCCGACATTATCACAACCAATACATTCAGCAGTCAGCGCATATCTCAGGCCGACTACGGACTGGAACGGCAAGCTTCTACGATGGCTTACGAGGGAGCACGAATAGCCCGGACCATAGCCGATGAATACTCCACGAACGACAAACCGCGATTCGTGGCCGGATCGATGGGACCCACGTCAAAAGCATGCTCCATCAGTCCTGATATAGTCAATCCCGCATTCAGGAACATCACGTTCGACATGTTGTACGACGCTTATCTCGAACAAGCCGTGGCGTTGATAAGAGGCGGAGTCGACACTATTCTCCTCGAAACGATATTCGATACGCTCAATGCAAAGGCGGCGGCACTGGCCGCTGTCGATGCCATGAAAGCCGCAGGCAAGGAGTTGCCATTGATGCTCAGCGTGACCATCAACGATGTCGCAGGACGTATGCTTGCCGGACAGACGATGGATGCCTTTCTTGTCAGCATGCGTGGATTGCCCGTCATGTCTGTGGGATTCAACTGTTCGTTCGGCGCCCGGCAGATGTTGCCGTATATCAAAAAGCTCGCCCAGATTTCACCTTATTATATTAGTGCTTATCCCAATGCCGGCATACCTAATGCCCTGGGGCAATACGATGATACGCCGGAGATGATGACCAAAGAGATGAAGAACTTGGTGGACGGGGCTGTTGTCAATATCATCGGCGGCTGTTGCGGCACTACCGAAGAATACATATCCAAATTCTCATCATTGGTAGCCGGAAAGAAAGGATATGAGCCCAAACCGTTTGCGGATAAGTTGCAACTTAGCGGTTTGGACACTTTCGAACTTGATGCAGCAGGCGGTTTCGTTTGTGTCGGCGAGAGATGTAACGTGGCCGGGTCAAGAAAATTCCTGCGTCTGATAAAGGAGAAAAAATATGATGAGACACTCGGGATAGCCCGCAAGCAAATAGCAGACGGGGCAAAGATTATCGATGTCAATATGGATGACGGTTTGCTCGATGCAGAAGAGGAGATGACCACATTCCTCAATCTCATAGCCTCCGAGCCCGATATAGCCAGGGTTCCTATAATGATAGATTCATCGGATTGGAATGTCGTTTTGGCCGGATTGAAATGTGCGCAAGGCAAATGCGTCGTCAATTCCATCTCGCTTAAGAACGGAGAAGAAACATTTCTCCGACATGCGGCAGATGTGAAACGTTACGGAGCAGCTGTTGTCGTCATGTGTTTTGATGAAAAAGGACAAGCCACCGATTATCAACATCGCATCGACATAGCGTCGAGAGCCTACCGATTGCTCACCGAAAAGGTGGGTATCAGTCCGTCAGACATTATTTTTGACCCAAATATCCTGACTATTGCCACCGGAATGGACGAACACAATAATTATGCCGTCGATTTCATACGTGCCACGCGATGGATACATACCAATCTGCCGGGAGCCCATGTCAGTGGGGGAGTGAGCAATCTGTCGTTTGCCTTCAGGGGACATAACTATATCCGCGAGGCCATGCATGCAGTGTTCCTGCATCATGCCAGGGAAAATGGCATGGACATGGGCATTGTCAATCCCTCGACGATGCTTCACTACGAGGAGATACCCGAAGAGCATGTGCGCACTATAGAAGATGTAGTGCTCAATCGCGATCCGGACGCGCAAAGCCGACTCGTGGAACTTGCGATGAACTTGAAAAATCAAGCGCAAAATTCAGATGGTAATACTGTTTCCAATGATTTGCCTCAATGGAGAACACAACCGATAGGTGATCGTTTGGAATATGCAATGGTCAACGGCATATCCGAATTTCTGGAACAAGATCTCACCGGTGCCGTGGCGTCAGGCGTCAGTCCGATGGATATTATCGAACAATATTTGCTCAGCGGCATGAACAAGGTGGGAGAACTATTTGGCGAAGGCAAGATGTTTCTCCCTCAGGTGGTGAAGACGGCCCGTACAATGAAAAAGGCGATATCCTTTCTCGAACCATACATGTTGTCCGACAGCAGTATGGATGACAAGATTTCAGGAAAGATATTGTTCGCCACTGTTAAAGGTGATGTCCATGATATAGGAAAGAACATAGCATCCGTGGTGATGGCATGCAATGGATATCAGATTATTGATATGGGAGTTATGATCCCGGCCGAGCATATCGTCAAGACAGCTATTGACGAGAAGGTGGACATTGTATGCCTGAGCGGTCTTATCACGCCCAGTCTTGAAGAGATGAGAACGGTTGTGAGAGAGATGAGGACGGCCGGTCTTGATATCCCGGTAATGATTGGCGGCGCGGCAACAAGTGAGCTGTACGTGGCTCTTAGGGTCGATACGCTTTACGAAGGTGTCGTTGTTTGGGTGAAAGACGCATCACAGAACCCTGTCGTAGCATCCCAACTGCTCAACGAGAAGACGCGAAACAAATTTATAGAAGAGTTGAAAACGAAATATCAGAACATGCGACTTGCATATCAATCGAATAAGAAACAACCGACAGTATCCATTGATGAGGCAAGAAAAAACAAGTTGAATATTTTCGATTAATATAAAAAGATATACTGAACGAGTAAATTTCAAATATATGGTATTTAGAAAAAAAAGAGTCTGGCATTGTTTGTCGGGTCAGGAAATCACCGAGCTTGACAAGCAGGTGATGTATTGGGAGAACAAAGGCAAGGAGGTTCCGTCAAGAGACCTTATCAAAACTCCCGAACAGATAGAAGGCATACGTCGTAGCGGCGTTTTAAATACGGAAGTACTGGATGAGGTGGAAAAGCACATATGTGCCGGCATGAATACATTGGAAATAGACAAGATATGCTATGATTATTGCACATCTCACGGCGGAACACCTGCTTGTCTGAATTATGAAGGTTTTCCCAAGAGTGTCTGCACGAGCATCAACGAGGTGGTATGTCATGGAATCCCGAAAGTAGACGATGTGTTGGACGAAGGCGATATCATCAATGTGGATTTCACGACAATACTCGACGGCTATTATGCCGATGCTTCCAGAATGTTCGTCATCGGCAAGACCTCTCCCGAGAAAGAACAACTGGTAAGGGTGGCCAAAGAATGCCTTGAGATTGGAGCCGAAGCAGCCAAACCGTTCGGATTTGTAGGCGATATCGGTCATGCAATAAAGAAACACGCCGATAAGTATCATTACGGAGTGGTTCGCGATTTGTGCGGACACGGTGTGGGACTCAAGTTCCATGAACAGCCCGACGTGGTTCATGTCGGTCGAAGAGGACAAGGCATGCTTCTTGTGCCCGGTATGGTTTTCACCATCGAACCAATGATAAACATGGGCACATGGGAAGTGTTTATTGATGCCGACGATGCGTATGGCTGGGAGGTAATCACCGGCGATGAATTGCCAAGTGCCCAGTGGGAACACACTTTTCTCATGACCGAGCACGGCGTCGAAATATTGTCTCATTGATTTTTTTAATCATTAATTTCGGACTTATGACTAAGGATATTTATATATTGGGAATCGAAAGCAGTTGTGATGATACATCCGCCGCAGTATTGTGTAATGACATATTGCTGAGCAATGTCACCGCATCTCAAAGTGTGCATGAGGCCTACGGAGGTGTCGTTCCCGAACTTGCATCGCGTGCTCATCAGCAAAACATTGTTCCTGTGGTGAGTGAGGCGTTGAAACGTGCCGGAATAAAAAAAGAAGACATCTCTGCCGTTGCTTTCACTCGCGGCCCTGGCTTGATGGGGTCGTTGCTTGTGGGTGTTAGCTTTACAAAAGGATTCGCATGCAGTCTGGGCATTCCGCTGATTGATGTCAATCATCTGCAAGGACATGTTATGGCACATTTCATTCGAGAAAAGGACAATGACAATCCGGTACCTCCGTTACCGTTTCTCTGTCTGCTCGTAAGTGGCGGTAATTCGCAGATAGTCAAGATTAATGCTTACAACGATATGGAAGTTTTGGGACAAACCATTGACGATGCCGCCGGAGAAGCAATCGACAAGTGTTCCAAAGTCATGGGGTTGGGATATCCAGGAGGCCCAATCATAGACCGTCTTGCTCGTCAGGGCAACCCGCATGCTTTCAAATTCTCCGAACCGAATATCCCTAATCTGGATTATAGTTTCAGCGGATTGAAAACATCATTTCTATATAATTTGAGAAAATGGTGCGCCGAAGAGCCTGACTTCATAGAGCATCATAAAGAAGATTTGGCTGCAAGTCTGGAATATACGGTGGTGGACATATTGATGAAAAAACTGCGTCTGGCCGTCAAGCAGACAGGTATCAAGCATGTAGCGGTGGCCGGTGGTGTCTCTGCTAACAATGGTTTGCGCAATGCTTTTCGTGAACATGCGGACAAATACGGATGGCACATATACATTCCCAAGTTCGGATATACTACCGACAATGCTGCAATGATAGGCGTTGTGGGATATTACAAATATAAAGATAAGGATTTTTGCTCAATAGATAAACCAGCATTCAGTAAAATAACATTTCAATAAATAAACTATGGGATTCGAAAAAAAAGTATTAAGTCGAGAGATACAGCAATATCTTTACGAATCGGGATTCACACTCGGCACAGCCGAAAGTTGCACTGGCGGAAGAATAGCTGAGGCTATCATATCCGTACCCGGAGCTTCGGATTATTTCAAGGGTGGGGTCATTTCATATACCGATGATGTAAAAGAAGACCTGCTCGGAATAAGCAAGGCACTTATCGAAGAAAAGACAGCCGTATGTGAAGAGGTTGCAATCGATATGGTCAAAGGAGCGATAAAGACCTTGAATGTGGATTTTGCAATATCGGCAACAGGTATTGCCGGTCCCGGTGGAGGAACACCTCAAGCTCCTGTCGGAACAATATGGTTGGCATGCGGCAATGTCGACAATATCATCACTCTGAAATTGGATGAAGATTTCGGACGCGACATTAATCTTGAAATTGCTACAAGCAAAGCACTGCAATTGTTCTTTAAATATCTGGAGGACAATGGAGAATTACTGGATAAGAAGAAATCATAATTTGTATCAGATACCTTAAAATACAAAAAATCCATCTTAGTAACTCATTTTATAAAAAGTAAAATAAAAAAAATACTTAAAAAGCAACATTATTAATGTAAATATTTTGATAGTTACAAAAAAGTTGGTAATTTTGCAAGCTGTTTGGAATAGGTATCAAAAGAACACAAAAAAAGCAGATAGCAATGTCGAAAATTTGTCAGATTACGGGAAAGAAAGCCCAGATAGGAAATAATGTCTCTCACTCAAAGCATCGCACAAAACGTACCTTTGATGTGAACTTGTTTAGCAAGAAATTCTACTATGTAGAGGAACAGTGCTGGATTAGCTTGAAGATCAGTGCTGCAGGTCTGCGTCTTATTAATAAGGTTGGTCTTGATGCAGCTATCAAGCAGGCTGTTTCAAAAGGCTATTGTGACTGGAGAGATATAAAAGTTATAGGAGAATAATACGATGGCATCAAAGAAAGCAAAAGGAAACAGAGTTCAAGTCATACTTGAATGCACTGAAATGAAAAATAGTGGCATGCCTGGAACAAGTCGTTATGTTACAACCAAGAACCGTAAGAACACTCCAGATCGCATGGAATTAATGAAGTATAATCCTATTTTGAAGAAAATGACTCTTCATAAAGAGATAAAGTAATAAAGAACTATGGCAAAGAAAGCGGTTGCTACCCTCCATGAAGGTTCAATGGATGGTCGTGCATATACAAAAGTAATTAAAATGGTAAAGAGTCCCAAAACAGGCGCTTATGTCTTTGACGAGCGCATGGTTCCCAATGAGGCCGTTAAGGATTTCTTTAAAAATTGATCTTCTTTACAACGTTATAGAGAATGAGACATGCTTTTATTAGTGTGTCTCATTTTTTTTACCCATTATTTGTGTTTCGAATGTATGCTCCTTCGTTATCATGCATTTCAGTCGTACAAAAATAATTAAATTTCGTATTTTCCCTTTTTAATATTTCTTGATATGATCTTTTTTGTGTAATTTTACATGTTGAAAAGTCGACAAAAGTCGTTAGACGTGAAATAAATGCCGTTTGTGCGATTTTTTGTTTGATGAGTGCTTATCGTAAATAGAAATAAACACAATATAAAACAATGGATGAAAATCAGACAATTGATCAAGACAGAATTTTAAAGATTAATATTGAGGAAGAAATGAAATCTTCCTATATCGATTATAGTATGTCGGTAATCGTTGCCCGTGCTCTTCCCGATGTGCGGGATGGATTCAAACCGGTGCACAGACGTATCCTATATGGTATGCTCGGTATAGGAAACACAAGTCGTAATCCTTACAAGAAATGTGCGCGCGTGGTGGGTGAGGTGCTCGGAAAGTACCATCCTCATGGTGACAGCTCGGTCTATGGAGCTCTGGTGCGAATGGGACAAGACTGGAATATGAGATATACACTCGTTGACGGACAAGGAAACTTTGGTTCGGTCGATGGCGATTCTGCTGCCGCTATGCGATATACGGAATGTCGTCTCTCGCGTATGGGTGAACATGTCATGGACGACCTTGATAAAGACACCGTTGATATGGTAAACAACTTTGACGATACCTTGTTGGAACCGTCAGTCATGCCTACAAAGATACCCAATCTTCTCGTTAACGGTGGCAATGGTATCGCCGTGGGAATGGCCACAAATATGCCAACCCATAATTTGGGGGAGGTGATCGATGGCTGTTGTGCTTATATTGATAATCCCGATATTGATACCGACGGTCTGATGCAATATATCAAAGCACCTGATTTCCCTACCGGAGCGTTTATCTATGGATTGCAGGGTGTGAGAGATGCCTATGATACCGGCCGCGGTCGAATAGTGCTTCGTGCAAAATCGGAAATTGAGAGCGATGACTCTCATGACAAGATCGTTATCACTGAGATTCCCTATGGCGTAAACAAGGCGCAATTGGTAGAGAATATTGCAGATCTTGTGAAGGAAGGCAAGATTGACGGTATCTCCAATGTGAACGATGAGTCCGGACGTCAAGGTATGCGTATCGTTGTGGATGTGAAACGCGATGCCAATGCCAATGTCATACTAAACAAATTGTACAAGATGACAGCTATGCAGAGTTCGTTCTCTGTCAACTGCATCGCTTTGGTTAAAGGACGTCCGCGTCTTCTGACGTTGAAGGATTGTGTAAGATATTTCGTTGAGCACCGTAAAGATGTGACTTTGCGTCGTACACGATTTGATTTGAACAAGGCACAGGAACGTGCACATATCCTCGAAGGATTGATTATCGCTTGTGACAATGTTGAAGAAGTGGTTCGTATCATTCGTGCCAGTCAGACACCGGCCGATGCACAACGTAATCTCGAACAGCGTTTCGAGTTGGACGCACTCCAGTCAAAGGCAATTGTCGATATGCGACTGTCGCAGCTCACAGGTCTGCGTATGGATCAGCTGCATGCTGAGTACGAGGAGTTGGAAAAGACCATAGCCTATCTCCAGTCAATACTCGATGATCCAGAACTTTGCAAGAAAGTGATGAAGGACGAACTTCTCGAGGTGAAAGAGAAATATAATGACGAGCGTCGCACCGTGGTTAAGCCATACGAACACGAGTTCAATGCCGAAGATTTCTATCCCAACGATCCGGTTGTCATCACAGTGAGCCATTTGGGATATATCAAACGTACTCCGTTGAGTGAATTCCGCGAGCAGGCCCGTGGTGGAGTAGGCTCGAAGGGCGCACGTACCAGAGAACAGGATTTCACTGAATACATCTATCCGGCAACCATGCATCAGACGATGTTGTTCTTTACCAAGAAAGGACGTTGCTACTGGTTGAAATGTTATGAGATACCCGAAGGAGACAAAAATTTCAAAGGACGTGCCATCCAGAATATGCTTAATATCGAGTCCGATGACTCAATTAACGCTATGCTTCGTCTGAGAGGTCTCAGTGACGAAGAGTTTGTCAAGAGCCATTACGTGGTTTTTGCTACTAAGAATGGTGTTGTCAAGAAGACTTGTCTTGAGGCATACTCGCGTCCACGCGCCAACGGTGTGATAGCAATCAACATATCTGAGAACGACGAAGTTGTGGATGTACGTCTGTCAAACGGCCGTAATGAGTTTATCATGGCAAACAGAAACGGTCGTGCCGTACGATTCTCGGAAAACACGATACGAACAATGGGCCGTGTCTCTACCGGTGTGAGAGGAATGCGTCTCGACGGCGATGATGATGAGGTTGTAGGCATGATTGTTGTTAATGACGCCGAGTCGGAAACCGTGATGGTGGTAAGTGAGAATGGTTATGGCAAACGTTCCCAGGTGAATGATTATCGTAAGACCAACCGCGGTGGTAAGGGCGTGAAGACCATGAGCATCACCGAAAAGACAGGTCGTCTCGTCGCAATAAAGAATGTGACCGACAATAATGATCTTATGATTATCAATAAGAGCGGCATTGCGATACGTCTGTCCGTTGCCGAATGTCGTGTCATGGGACGTGCAACTCAGGGCGTACGCTTGATCAATCTGTCTAAGAAAAACGATGTCATCGCAAGCGTCTGCAAAGTGATGAGTAGCGAACTGGAATCTACTGTAGAGGAAGAAAGCCGTGCTCAATGGGCCCAAAAGCAGGAAGACCTGACGAAAGATATGGTTAGCAATGCAGCACCCACAGTCGAGGTCGAAGAAGAACAAGAATAAATAAATATTAAAAAAATTATTTAGCTATGAAAAAATTAATGATTTTAGCTATGATGGCTACATCAGCCGTTTCAGCATTTGCTCAAGGTGATGTTTTCAAAAGCATCATGAAATCGAACGATTATGCAGAAGCTGAAAAGCTTCTCAATGCCAATCTCGGCTCTCTCAGTGATGAACAAAAAGCAAAGGCTTATAATAAATTGGTGGATTTTGCGGTAAGCAAAATCACCCATGAAGAGTCTACGATGAATACCAATCAAATCAGAGTACAGATGCAGCAGGGCGATCCCGAGCCATTTGATACTTTGGGACTTTACAATGCCGCATATTTAGCAATCAAGAATGGTATTGAGTGCGACAAATACGACAATAAGCCCAACGCCAAAGGCAAGATAGCTCCTAAATTCCACAAAGATAACCAGAATAGACTGTACCGTTTCCGCACACATCTGATTAACGGTGGACAGTATGTCGCCACGCTCGGTAATGAAAAAGACGCATTGAACTGCTACGCAATGTATGTGGAAAGTGCATCGGCTCCGTTGTTTACAGAAATGGTTGCTTCAAGTGGCCGTGACGAATGGTTGGGCGAAGTTGCTCGTGTAGCAGCCGTTTATTCATTCAATGCGAAAGATTATGACAGTGCAAACAAGTTCTGTGATGTTGCATTGAGTGACACGGCATCATATAAAGACGCCCTCGGATTGAAGATGTATATCATGCAGCAGAGCATGAAAACTCATGAAGACTCCATCAAATGTCTCAACGACATAGAGGCTTGGTATGCCAAAGATGACAATCAGCAAGTGTTCACCGCTCTTGCCGAACTCTATGGCAAACTGGGTATGGACGAAAAGCAAATGAAAGTTATCAATGATCGTTTGGTTAAAGAACCTAACAACTTTGATGCATGGGCTTTGAAGGGACAGACTGAGATGAATGCCAAAAAGTGGGATGATGCTATTGCCGATTTCAAAAAAGCTATCTCTATCGATGGCACACAGGCATTGCTCTTCACATATTTAGGTTTCACCATCAATTCAAAGGCTGCTGAACTGGAAAACGTGACCGAACAGAAAAAGTTGCTCACAGAATCATTGACCTATCTTGAAAAAGCCCGCGAACTCGATCCTAACAGAAAGGATGCCAACTGGAGCTATCCTCTCTATCAGTGCTATTATGCATTGTATGGCGAGAATGACAGCCGTACAAAGGATATGGAATCGCTTATAAAATAAAAATATATAAATAATATTATCCTCTCCGGCCATACCCAAAAGGCCGGAGAGGTGTTTGTTTGTTCAAATCGTTGTCATGTTATTCGATGACAGGTGATATTGGTTCGTATATGGCTTTATGTTAAGTTTTCAATTATGATAAGAAGATTGTTTTTTTTATTTCTAATAATTTTTTCTGTCAATGCCTATTCTCAGAAGAAAGAAATATCACAGGCACGACAGTCGGTGAAAAATAACAGTAATCTTGGACAGGCAGAGGAATCAATGCGAAAACTACTTAAAGATTCTGTAAATAGAAATAATGAAAAAATATGGTTGATACTCTTTGATGCCATACGTAAACAGTATGATGATGGTAATGAAAAATTATATTTGAAAAATAATTACGACACATCATTATTGTTCAATTCGGCACGTAAGATGTTTTTGGTATTGGAGAGTTTCGATTCCATTGATGCGCAGCCGGATAAGAAAGGTGTTGTAAAACTGAAATACCGTAAAAAGCATGCCGAGTTTCTCAATAAATATCGTCGGAACATATATAGCGGTGGTGTCTTTTTCACAAAGAAACAAAACTTTTCACAGGCATACGATTTTTTCGATACCTACATAGATTGCCAAAACCAACCTCTGTTTTCCAATTATGATTATTCGAAAAAAGATTCGTTGTTGTTGAACGCCGCATACATGACTGTATATTGCGGATTCAAACAGAAAGATGTGGCCAAAACCCTCAAGTATGCTGATTTGGCATTGCAGGATTCGGCCAACCTGAGATTCTTGTATCAGTATTTGGCAGAAACATACAAGATGAAAGGAGACACCTCAAGATATGAGAATCTTCTACTGACCGGATTTCATAATTATCCGCATTCCAAATATTTCTTCCCGCGTCTGTTTGACTTCTATTTTAAAAAAGGGGATATACCAAAGGCATTGATTGTATGTGATGATGCCTTGAAGACTGATAGTGCAAACATGTTTGTTACTTTTGCAAAGAGTACAGCTTTGTTGAGAGTGGGGCGTTATGAGGAATGCATCAAACTCAGCGACGAGCTTATCGCCCGTAATGATACATTGGCCGAACCCTATTTGAATGCAGGTTTGGCTTATTTCAATCAAACAATAAAAATCGGTTCTGGCAATGTCTCATCACGTAAGGACAAGGCCAAAAAGGCGTTTCTCTATAAGAGCGCGATGCCTTATCTGCAACGTTACAGAATACTTGCGCCCAACAACAAAGACAAATGGGGCATACCGCTTTATACTATATATCTCAACTTGAATATGGGAAAGGAATTTGAAGAAATAGAAGCGATAATGAAGAATAAGGATGATGAAAAGAAATGATATTCTGAGAAAGCTCGGTGTAGATGTTCTCAGCGAGATGCAAAACAGGTCGTACGACTTGATAAGGCAGGGCAAGAAAGATATCGTGATATTATCGCCCACCGGAACAGGCAAGACCATTGCTTATCTTTTGCCGCTGCTTGAGATGCTTGATGCCGAATCGGAACAAATACAGGCTGTTGTTATTGTTCCTTCACGCGAACTGGCGATACAATCCTGCGATGTGATGAAAAGATCGGGATGCGGCCTTCGTGGTTTTGCCTGCTATGGTGGACGCTCGGCAATGGAGGAACATCAGGCGATGCGCAAGGTCCTTCCTCATATCATATTTGCCACACCCGGGCGTCTTAACGACCATTTGGACAAAGACAATATCAATGGCCGACAAGTGAAATATCTGGTTATCGACGAATTTGACAAATGTCTTGAGATGGGCTTTGCCGATGAGATGACCGCCGTGATTGAAAAACTGCCGGCTATCAATCAGCGTATTCTTCTCTCGGCCACCAATTCCGAAAAAATACCGGATTTTGTCAACATGCAAATAACGGCTTATCTTGATTTTCTCACAAAAGAGAGTGCCGTATCCGAAAGAGTGAGCACGTTCAAAGTATATAGTTCCGAGAAAGACAAACTCGCCACATTGGCATCGTTGTTGAGAACTTTTGGCAGCAACAGTTCCATAGTATTTTTGAACTATCGCGAGAGTGTGGAGCGTGTCAACGACTATCTCCGTGAGTGTGGTTTTGTTACAAGTGCCTATCATGGCGGTTTTGAACAGAAAGATAGGGAGATGGCATTGTATAAGTTCTCAAACGGTTCGGCCAACGTCCTTGTCAGCACCGATCTTGCATCAAGAGGACTTGACATTCCATTTGTAGAGAACATCATTCACTATCATCTGCCCGAAACCGAGGATGCTTACATTCACAGGGTAGGGCGCACAGCTCGTTGGAATGCAAGTGGAAATGCCTTTTTTATACTAGGCCCGACAGAGAAGATGCCGGAATATATCACCGATGACGTTGATGAGTATGCAATGCCCGAATCGTTACCTCCTGTCTCTTTGCCGACAAAAGCGACCTTATATATAGGTCGTGGCAAACAAAGTAAGATAAGCAAAGGCGATATCGTAGGTTTCCTGTGTAAAAAAGCGGGACTGAAAGCCTCGGACATCGGCAGAATCGATGTGATGGACAGATACTCGTATGCCGCCATCAGCCGCACAAAGCTCGATATGGTCATACGCATGGCCAATGGCGAGAAGATAAAAGGCATAAAGACCGTGATTGAACAGATACTCTGAGACTCAATCAATTGTTTTTCGTATAATATAATAAGGTGGAAATGAAAAAATTTTTATTGATTACCGTCTGCTCTCTATTTTTCCTTCATGCCTCGGCTTTGCAGATGAAAGATTTGTGGATGTCAATTCCTGATAGTATCATGCCCCATATCAATCAGACGATACGTGAGGAACTTTTACATATTGCTGAAAACAACACGTTATCAGAAACAAACAATCTCTTGGGTGAGAAAATGCGTGTTGATACTCTGACCTCCAATTATATG
This sequence comes from uncultured Prevotella sp., assembly GCA_905202125.1. GTDB lineage: Bacteria > Bacteroidota > Bacteroidia > Bacteroidales > Bacteroidaceae > Prevotella. Next base: position 743 of record CAJKQX010000014.1, on the reverse strand, counting down.
GCAGTGAATATGTCACAATCGCTTTTCTTGCAGATGCGCCTGTTGCCTACGACAGATGGTGACAGCATACTTTGTGTGGTTCGTACTTATGGTACAATGGTGAAAGAGAGTATGGTGTCATTGTATAAAACAGATTGGACCAAGATATCGGATCTGAAATTTGATATCAACGAATTTGTACAGAAACCTGATACAATGCAAACAGACAAATATGATGAATTGATATTGAAACTCGATCCTTATATCTTCTCCGCATCGCTTTCGTCAAATGATGATACATTGACCGTCATACCATCAGCTGCCAATGTTACAACCGACGACATAAAGTCTCTTAAAGATATATTCTTGCAAAGAAAATATAAATGGAACGGTCAAGCTTTTAATTAATGTTAAGGCTGTCATTTCTTGATTTGTGTTTTCCATAAAAATCAATTATCTTTGCATCGTGTTTTTCATGGTATTAGATTATTAAGGTTAAGAAAAGATTGGTTGTCGTGAGGCAATCAATTTTTTTTATATCCGGTATTCATATAGATTTTATGAAATGGATGCCCCGTTGTATCCGCTGACCCTTGTTTGGGGCCATCCGTTGTCATTTTATATGAATGCAAAAAAACACACCATAAGTTTTATTAACTTTATGGTGTGCTATTGGTTTGAAACTTAAATTAACTGTTTCTTCGTACATCCTTAGGGATTCGAACCCTAGACCCACTGATTAAGAGTCAGTTGCTCTACCAACT
>CAJKQX010000013.1 GCA_905202125.1 uncultured Prevotella sp. | reverse complement strand
CTACAAACTTCTCGGGACTTGTCCAAATGGACGGGTCCTTTTTTTCAGTGCCTTCGCTCAGACACACTCAAAGAAACAGTATCGTGTAACCTCATGACAAAAGGCAGACATTATCCAGACCACAAAAAATAAAAGCATGAAAGAATCCGTCGAAATTCTTTCATGCTCACATTGGATAGATAATCTTGTAATGTATCGGACTATTATTTCACCAACTCAATGAGTTGTTCGGGCGAAACGACTTGCTGTTCTCCGGTCTCCATATTTTTGAGAGTGAACTTACCTTCAGCCATTTCGCTTTCTCCGGCAAGTGCCACAAAAGGAATACCTTTGGCATTGGCATAGCTCATCTGTTTCTTCATCTTGTTACTGTCGGGATAAAGCTCGGTGCTGATGCCAACCTCGCGACACTGTTGGATGACGGGCATGCTGTATGCAGTCTCATCGTCACCGAAATTGATAAACAACAGACGTGTCTTGTTGATGGCTTCTTTGGGATAAAGTTCAAGACCATTGAGGACATCATAAATACGGTCAGCACCAAAAGAGATGCCTACCCCACTGATGCCGGGGAGACCGAAGATGCCGGTAAGATTGTCGTAACGACCGCCACCGGAAATGCTGCCAATGGGAAAATCCAAAGCTTTCACCTCAAAGATGGCACCGGTATAATAATTCAAGCCACGGGCCAATGTTAGGTCGAACTGTATCTCATTGTTCAAATCACAGTTCCCGAGCATATCGAGAATGAAACGAACCTCCTCGACACCTTTGAGACCAATCTCGGACGAATCGAGGATACCACCGATTACATTGAGTTTGTCTTCATTGCTACCACTCAACTGTATGATAGGTTGAAGTTTCTCTATCGCATCGTTGCTGATACCACAATCGGCAAGTTCCTTGTTCACTCCATCAAGACCAATCTTGTCCAGTTTGTCTATGGCAACTGTGATATCAACTATCTTTTCGGCTTCTCCGATAGTCTCGGCTATGCCCGTAAGGATTTTGCGATTATTTATTTTGATGGCTACGCGCACACCTAAACGAGTGAAAACCGTATCAACCATCTGCATGAGTTCAACCTCATTGAACAGTGATGTCGAACCGACAACGTCTGCGTCGCACTGATAGAACTCACGGTAACGGCCTTTCTGAGGACGGTCCGCACGCCATACCGGCTGTATCTGATAACGCTTGAACGGCAGTTGGAGTTCCTCTCTGTGCATCACAACGTATCTGGCAAAGGGTACGGTAAGATCATAACGAAGACCTTTCTCGCACAGTTTGGATGCAAGTCGCAACGAATTGCGTTCGGCAAATTCCTCATCCGTGACCTTATTCATATAATCACCTGAATTCAGAACTTTGAAGAGCAACTTGTCACCCTCGTCTCCATATTTACCCATCAATGTCTGCAATGTCTCCATTGCAGGTGTTTCTATCTGTTGGAAACCATACAGCGAAAAGACACCCTTAATGGTGTTGAATATATAATTGCGCCGTGCCATCTCCAGTGGAGAGAAATCGCGCGTGCCCTTAGGTATACTTGGCTTACTCATCGTGAATAAGATTATTTTCTTACTATTGTCTGTTCACGGTCCGGGCCGACGGATACAATCTTGATAGGTGTTTCCAACTCTTTCTCAAGGAATTTGATGTAGTCGACAAAAGTATCCGGGAATTGAGATTCATCCGTGCACTTTGTCATATCACATTTCCATCCGGGGAGTTCCACATAAACAGGTTCGATATTGTCCTCTATGTTGTACGGGAAATCTTTAATTTCCTTACCATTTTGTTTGTAAGCCACACAAGCCTTGATTGTATCGAATCCATCGAGTACATCGCTCTTCATCATGATGAGTTGGGTCACGCCGTTTATCATGATGGCATAGCGCAAAGCGACAAGGTCAATCCATCCGCAACGGCGCTCACGACCCGTCACTGCTCCGTACTCATGACCGATGCGTCGGATCTCGGCACCCGTCTCATCAAAGAGTTCTGTCGGGAACGGACCTGCGCCAACGCGTGTGCAGTAGGCCTTCATGATGCCATACACATTGCCAATCTTGTTGGGACCGATACCCAAACCGACGCAAGCTCCGGCACAAATGGTATTGGAAGATGTGACGAAAGGATAGCTTCCGAAATCCACATCGAGCATAGTGCCTTGAGCACCTTCACAAAGAATGGACTTGTCTTCACGCAGCAAGGTATTGATCTCGTGCTCGCTGTCAACGATATTGAACTGGCGGATATATTCTATACCGGCCATCCAGCGTTCTTCGTCCTCCGTGATGTCATAATCAGTGAAGCCCAATGCTTTCAAAGTGGCTTCGTGACGAGCCTTATGGGCTGCATATTTCTCTTCGAACCCTTCGAAGATATCACCGACACGCAAACCGTTACGAGATACTTTGTCTGTATAAGTCGGACCAATTCCTTTGCCGGTTGTACCAACCTTATTCTTGCCTTTCAACTGTTCGAGTGCACGATCAAGCACACGGTGAGTGGGCATGATGAGATGGGCTTTTCTCGAAATATGAAGGCGGGATTTCAAATCATGTCCGCTCTTTTCCAACTCTTTGGCTTCATTCATAAACAAATCGGGAGCCAAAACGACACCATTTCCGATGATATTCACTTTTCCGCCCTGGAAAATACCGGATGGAATACTGCGCAAGACATATTTCTGTCCTTCGAACTCAAGAGTATGACCGGCATTCGGACCACCTTGAAAACGAGCTATTACATCATAATTAGGAGTAAGAACGTCAACGACCTTTCCTTTTCCTTCGTCACCCCATTGAAGACCCAATAGGACATCCACTTTACCTGTATTCATTTATCAATTATTTTATTGTTTTCGATTTATAATCTATTGACACAAAATTGAATTTAGTCAATGTATTGTCCACAAAGTTACATCTTTTTATCAAATTAAGACGTGATACTACTGAAAAATGTCCAAATTTAGATGTTGAGCCGTATCTTCCACACGTTTGGTCCATGTTTCGTTCAATTGAGACAGCCTACCGAGACAATTTACAGCCGCATGTTTCAAACTCATATTATTGGATGCAAACAATACTGAGATATCATTTAATATACTTTCTGCGTCAGAATCATCAGGAGTAAGACCTTTGATCAGCAACCGGTTCAATATATGACATGCACAAAGACGAAACGAATCATTGTCCGATTGCAACCATCCGTATGCCAGAGATTGAGCATCGTCCATGTATTGAAATAAGTTCAAGGCGCACATTTCGATGATTTCCACCGATTTCGTATGTTTCATCCAATCTTCTGCCAGCGAACGCGACATGTCACCGAAAGGCATGATCATCGTTGCGAGTATCTTACACTCACGGATATCGTTTGTCCATAATCCGACAGCCAAGTCGTAATCCTTGCCGTATTCTTGAGCCATTGTTCTGAGCTGCATCAACGGTACACCCCAGTTAATCTTATAATCGAGCCCTTTGTCACGCATCGAGCGTGATGTCACGCCGTTCATGAACAAATGAAAAGTACGCTTGATATGTCTTATTTTGTCTTCGACTGCATTTTCCATAATCGCATTTTAAAGGAATCCATATTCATCGGAATATCTCAACATTTGATGTTCGTAAGTTTCGGTATAATCAATTTCAATATTTACAATATCTCCGGAATCAGAATAGACAGGTTTGAGCCACGGATTGATAAAGCCTTTGTAAGGAGCGATATTCAATTTACCGTAACGAGCCAACACTTCATTATGAAGCTCAGTGTCAACATCAATGGCATATCTCTCGACAAGATGTTTGGCTGAGAGGTAATCGCCTTCACTCTTGATACGCTGAATTTCGGCGAGGAGTGACGCAAACAATCCACGTAAGACTGCATAATCATTAATCTGTATGAATGTCTTTCCGTCCTTTTTGATAAATTGAACAATTCCGCGCGAGTTGTCATATACCCAACGAGCTATGAGCGCACGATTGCGCATGTGAGCCTCCTCAATCTTATGGCCGGGTTTTATGCGTGTCAATTGTGTCATCAATCCATTCATCATATAGGTGTAATAATGGGCCTTGTAAGCCTCGCTATTATCCAAAAGGCCCAACTCAAGCATCTTGTCATCAGCAATATAATACAGTCCGAACAGATCGGCACGGGCTTCCTCAATAGTATTTCCGTATGCTTTCAACGCATCGGGATCTACTCCCGACAACAGTTGGCCACTGCCATGGCCCAGACATTCGTGCAAATCGGTATGCAGGTCATCACACACCGGACCATATTTGCGAATGATAGATATCGTCTGTTCATCAATCACAAATTCTTCATTAAAACCATTGCCGGCCGCAGCTTTATTATAAGCCTCGGTCAGGTTTCCGATTGTTACGCTCTTGGAACCATGCTGCGCTCGTATCCAATCGGCATTGGGGAGATTTATCCCGATAGCAGACGAGGGATATTCATCACCGCCCAACATTGCCGCGCATACCACGTTGGCTACTACACCACGTACTTTGGGCTTGCGGAAACGGGGATCTATGGGTGAATGGTCTTCAAACCATTGGGCATTGCGACTGATGGTCTCTGTACGCTTGGTCGATTCAATATCCTTGTATGACACAAAACCTTCCCACGAACCTTTGATTCCGAGAGGATCGCCATACACCTCGATAAACCCGTTGATAAAATCGATGCGGCCACTTAATTCTTTCAGCCATTCAATGGAGAATTCGTCAAACACTTTCAAATCTCCTGAACGATAATAGTCAATCAGTATTGAGATTATCTTACGTTGCTGATTGTTTTCGGCATACTCGGAAGCTTTGGACAACCAATGTATGATATTTGTTATTGCATTGCCGTAAAGCCCACTCTCAGTCCATTTCAATTCACGGAGATTATCATTTTCTTTCACCAGTTTGGAATTCAATCCATAAGAAGGCGGAGTCGTATCGTTTGCAACCTTTATTTTATTATAATAAGTCTCGACTTCGTCCTGTGTTACGTTTTCATAATAATTGCAAGCCGACGTTTGTATCAAATCCTCGCCCGATGTCTTGTTTACCCGTTTTGCCAACAATGTTCCATCAAATATGACGGGAAAAATTTCATCACACATTTCGTCCACAGTCTCATTGTCATTCAGTGGCAGTTGCGTTTTATCCAACGCATTGACGGCATTGCGAAGGAATGATTCGGTAAACGCCGGCACGAACTTTTCACAACCGTAATGATGGTAAATACCGTTTGAAAACCACACGCGCTTGAGATATATTTCTAAACTCTGATAATCAGATGATGTGCGGTCGCCTTTGTAATTGCAATATACGGCCTCAAGAATCTTACGAATACGCAAATTGTATTTTCCAAACTGATCGGTCGTAATATCCCTGCCTGACAATGCCGCTTTGGAAAGATAATAGATATAAAGTTTCTGTCGTAGATCGAGTTCATCAAATCCGGCCAATCGATATCTTAACATTTGCAAATCTGCAAATCTTTCTTCTGTATAATGAAATTCTGTTGTCATCAAAATAATGTTTATAAATGATTTATTCAAACAATGTGTCGGAACAGCGGAATCAATCCAATGAGTATGTTTTTCGATAATTCAATGGTGTCATACCTTTAAACTTGCAAAAAGCAGAATAAAAGGATTGTCTGTTTGTGAAACCTACCATATCGGAGATGTCTTGCATTTTGAGTTTCGAATAACGTTTGTCTGCAAGCAGACTCATTGCTTCGTCCACTCTCAATTTGTTAATGAGAGACGTATAATTCATATGGAATCGGACGTTGAATACGACAGAAACATAACGAGTGTTTGTATTCAAATCAGCCGATAGTTGCTTTGCCGAGTAATGCTTGTCGCGATATTTTTTTCCGACAACCAATATTCTCAATATGCGTTCATACAATTCATCCGCCTGGCTCGGGCTGATAAGATTGAGATATGAGGGTTCTTTCTTATTATCAAGATTGTCCATAAATAACCAAATCTATTAATGCAAGGCATTTCATAAAGTTTCACATTCCTTCATCCACAATGTGGAGACGGCATCAGAAGGCATGCGCCAATCACCTCTTGGGCTCAGACTCACGCTACCCACTTTTGGTCCATCGGGGAGACAAGAGCGCTTGAATTGCTGTGTAAAGAATCGTCTCACGAATGTCTTAAGCCATTTTTTGATTATTTCATCTGAATAAATCTCGGGAGCGAAAGCCTTTCGTGCAAGCACGAAAATCTTGGACGGTCTGAATCCGAAACGCAGGAAATAATACAAAAAGAAATCATGCAACTCGTACGGACCGACAAGATCTTCCGTCTTTTGTTTTATATTTCCTTGCTCATCTGCCGGTATCAATTCCGGACTTATCGGCGTATCAATGATATCAAGCAAAGTGTTGCGAGACATTTCATCCAATTCGTCGGCAATATGACGCACAAGATATCTTATCAATGTTTTGGGAATTCCGGCATTAACTCCATACATCGACATGTGATCGCCATTGTATGTGGCCCATCCCAAAGCAAGTTCGCTGAGATCACCGGTTCCTATCACTATGCCATCCATCTGATTGCTCAAATCCATAAGTATCTGTGTACGCTCGCGAGCCTGACCGTTCTCGTATGTCACATCGTGTATTTCGGGATTATGACCAATATCTTCGAAATGTACCAAGACACTCTTTGAGATATTGATTTCACGCTTGGTGATGCCAAGACTATCCATCAACGAGATTGCATTATTATATGTACGATCTGTCGTTCCAAATCCCGGCATGGTGACACCAATAATCCCTTTTCTGTTCAATCCGAGTTTATCGAATGTTTTCACACAGACCAACAATGCCAATGTGGAATCAAGTCCGCCACTGATGCCAAGCACAACACGTTTGCATCCTGTGTGCATGATTCGTTTGGCAAGACCTGCCACTTGTATGGAAAAGATTTCGCCACAGCTGTCATTCATTTCATTATCGTTAGGAATGAAAGGATAAGGTTCAACCCGACGGATAAGAGAAAAGTCTTTAGGCTGAACCATTTCCGTCGGAATTATAGTGACTTGTCTGTCTGATTGTGTATTGACGAACGTGGTATTTGTACGTCTTTCCACGCGCAATTTCTCAACATCGATCTGACTTATTACCATTTGAGGCTTGAAACTGAAACGTTCGCTTTCTTCCAAAAGCGAGCCGTTCTCGTAAATCAGAGCATTTCCACCATAAACGACATCCTGTGTGCTTTCTCCGAAACCGCAACTGCTGTAAACATATCCTGCCAACATACGAGCACTTTGTTGCGACAACAGTTTTTTGAGATAATCATGCTTACCAATCAGTTCGTCACTTGCAGAAAGATTGAATATGATATCAGCGCCGGCCATAGCCAATCGGTTGCTGCAAGGAAGCGGGGCCCATACGTCTTCACATATTTCAATTCCAAACATCACTCCGTCTGACGTGCAGAACAACTGTGGGTCGGGTCCCACTACGACAGAATTTCCGGCATAGCGTATCTCGGTTTTGCTCAGATTGGCAGAAGAGGCGAACCAACGTTTCTCGTAAAACTCACCATAGTTGGGAAGATGTGTTTTGGGCACAATGCCCAAGATTGATCCATGTTGAATGACGATTGCACAGTTGTACAATGAATTTCCGATGCAGACAGGCGCTCCTACAATACTTATAATATCAAGTTTATGCGTGAAATCGAGCAATTGGATAATCGACACTTCGGCTTGCTCGATGAGCATCTGTTGGGCAAACAAATCCTGACACGAATAGCCCGTCACAGATAACTCGGGAAAAACTATTATTTCGACTCCTTTGCCTTCGGCCTGTGCAATAAAATCCTCAATCTGTTTTACATTATATTCCGTATCACAGACTTTTACCGCCGGTATGGCAGCGGCCACAGTAACATATCCGAAATTCATCATCACCTTATTGTTATTTGAGTTGCACCATACCCGTATTCCTGGAAAGATGCGTCTTGATATTGATAATTCTTGTATTTGTATTTCAATTCATGAATAATGGCATGACGTAACACGCCTTCACCTTTACCATGAACGAAAATTATTTTTCTTCCTTTGTCCGTCTTATACTTTTCTATCGTATTATGGAAGGTGGCAATCTGATAATCCAAGATATCCTTTGCACTCATTCCTACTGTTGTCTCAAGCAAAGCATCTGAATGAAGATCCACGACCACCTCATCATCCTTCTTACGTTTGAAGATAAATGGATTTCCTTTTTTGCCATTATCGTATCTTCTGACATAAGTATCTCGGACGTCGTCAGCCTTTGTTGAATTATGTTCGGATTTGCTATTGAACATTTCCTGCTTCAACTGTTTGGCATCTACTACCAAAGGGCGGATCGCCTTGTCGTTCTCTACGATTGGATACAATAGTGCGGCCTGCTCGAAGAAATCATTTTCTTGAAAAGCATGAAGCTTAAAGAATTTCACCTTATCAATTCTGAACTGAACATCTACAATCGGTTTCATGATAAAATTGGATGTTCGCTTATACGATATCAACTGAACGGCCACGCGGTCGTATTCATTCAAGTCCTCACGTCCAAACTCTTCGATAAGATATTTTGTATTGGGTTCTATTTCTCCTGTCGAACGCAATGTCCAGCTTCCTCCTTCCGAAATCAAATAGCTGTAATAGATGAAATAATTGCTGTCATTCACTATGTAACATTCAAAACGCGTGTCGGTAAATGATTTTATATCGACGGGAACAAAAGCAAGATAACAGTTCAGCACATTACCGCCCTTACGTTCTTCAACGACTATCGGCGCCGATTCAACACTATCATCAGTTTTGGAAATAGCAGATGCCGCATTATATGAATTTGCACATTCGGCAGAGGTATTGTTTCGAGGCTCCGTTTGTTTGGACGCATTAGGTTTAAAAGCAGCAGTTGAATCATATTGAGTCTCATTTTCTACAACCACCTCATTAATTGACATCGGAATCTGAAAACCATCTTCATCCTCTACAAGAACCACATTGCCCTTAAAACCGGCTACACGGCCACCCCCTATCTCACTCAAAAATTTAACCTTATCACCTATTTTCATAATACAAATTTCTTTATTCATTATACTTTAAGGAATGAGAAGCGAACTGTCTCCATAACTCAAAAAGCGGAAATCGTGACTGAGCGCATAGTCATATATCTGTTTCCAATTGCCATTAACAAAAGCACTGACCAGCAACAGCAACGTGCTCTGTGGCTGATGAAAATTGGTCACAAGGGCTTTCACTATCTTATATTGATAGCCCGGGGCAATCATTATTTGCGTACTCATGTGCAATACATCAAGCTGATTGTATTCCAGATATGCCACAATGTTCTGAAGGGCAGCAAGTGGAGATATCTCTTTTACGTCATCCTTATTGTCATATGGGTCCCATTGCCCCACTCTACATTCCGACAATGGCAATTTTGGATTATGCTCCAGTTTCACTCCTAAATAATACAAACTTTCCAAAGTCCGAACACTCGTCGTTCCCACGGCAATGGCTTTTGCATCATAACGAATGAGGTTTTCTATCATTGCTTTTTTCACATAGATGTATTCAGTGTGCATCTCGTGATTTGCTATGACATCGGCCTTCACCGGTTTGAACGTGCCGGCACCTACATGAAGTGTCAATTCGTCTCGTTCGATACCATTGGCAGTTAGGTTCTCCAAAACCTTATTAGTAAAATGCAAACCTGCTGTGGGAGCAGCTACCGACCCTTTGATTTTGGAATAAACCGTCTGATATGTTACTTTGTCGCTTTCCTGCGTCTCCCTATTAAGATAAGGTGGAATGGGCAATTCTCCTATTGCATTTAATATCTCTGCGAAAGAAACATTATCATTATCCCAATCGAAATCTATTCGTCTGCTGTTGGCGACCTCTTCATGCAGCGAAACGGTAAGCGTGAGATTTACTCCATTCACATCAAAGGTTCTTGACAATGGGTTTGATTTCCATTTCTTCAGATTACCGACGAGACACAACCATGAGCAATGGCCCGTTGTCTGAAACATTTGCTCATAGTCCGACGGCATATCCGGTTCGAGCAGAAAAACTTCTATCTCCGCTCCTGTTTCCTTATAAAAATACATTCGGGCTTGTATCACCCTGGTATTATTAAACACCATGAGCATATCTTTTGGTAAATATCCGGATATGTTGTAAAACATATCTTCCGACACGCTGCCTTTATTATAAATCAAAAGTTTGCTGTGATCACGCTCGGCAATGGGAAACTTTGCTATTCTTTCGTCGGGGAGATTGTAATTGTATTCTTTAATATGTATTTCTTTCGTATTCATTTTCAAGCAATGCTTTTTATTACTGACCAGAATATGGCATAAATTACAGTTGCTCCCATCACAAGCATGGGATAATCAATGTCTTTATTGTCATATCCGGTCGAAGTATATTTGGATGAGACATATTTCTTTTTGAATTCAAATTTATTATAAAAAAGGGTGTAGAAATAATAAGCCGTGAGGGCCGAAACAGTACCCCAAATCAGCCCAACAAGTATGTCTATGGGATAATGCATGCCAAGATACAATCGTGTGTAACAATTCACAAGCGACCATACGACGAGTGTAACACTCAAAATCTTATTGCGAACCAACATGCAGAAAAACAATGCCAACGAAAAGGTATTTGCTGCATGAGCTGAAAAGAAACTGTATCCGCTACCCCGAATATTGTCAACCACAGTGACAGTATCTTTAAAAACAGGGTCATTGCATGGCCGTGGACGCATGACCAATGGTTTCACTATCAAATCGCACACGCCGTCTGCCATACAAATACATAACAGAGCACAGCCCATGACGATAAAAATCTGAATCATTGTTTCATTGTTTTTCACGACGATATACAACAACGAAAGATATAAAGGAATCCAAGTCAATCCGGATGTCAGCACAACCATCAGATTGTCCATGAATATCGAGTCGCTACCATTAAACCATAATAACAACTCTTTATCAAAATCCAAAATAACCTGCAAATCCATTCGCTTGTATCACAATCTTAAATTTCCTCTATCTGTGTTGTCTTGATCCAACCTTCACGACCATCTTCAAACTCCACACATCGCCATTGCTTCATCGTTTTGTCGGTGATATCCACTTTGCATCCTTCGTGAATGACAAATGCGTCTTCACTGTTGTCGGCAGGTGTTTTCTTGATCTTTGCAGACGGAGCTGTCACTATGGCGTAATTATGATTTTTGAACTGTTGCTGCTGCTGATAAGCGAAAACATTGCTCATGATAAAAAGTATCAACATGAACGATGCTCCATAAAAACCCACCTTTCTCTGATACATGCGGTTGCCAAACAGAAACAAGAGCAACAATACCAACAATGAAACAACAGTGAAAACGGATAGTCTTGCCCAACCGTCCACGCTCATTGCGTTCACCACCGAGCGATACCATGTCACGAAAAACATCTCGTTTTTCGGCATTATCTTATCTATCGTCTTATTACGCACAAACTGGAGGTTGAAACGGATGTCATTGTCACCCGGCGACAACACGGAAGCCCGCTCATACGAGATAATGGCTTTGGTAATGTCTCCACTGCGGTAATAGGCATTACCGAGGTTATAATACAAATCGGCACTCACTCCTTGTTTCAATAATTCATGATATCCGGTAATGGCTTTCTGATAATTTCCTTTCGTATACAAAGCATCAACATCATTTTTAGTAACGCCGTACGACATCAAAGGCATCAGCATCAGCAATACACAGACGACGGCCGACTTAGTTTTGTTTTCACCTTTCTTTATCATCTTCAATGAATCTTCTATATCCATAATGGCTGCTATCGCCGAATCATAAGTTTTGCCCATATTACCTTTTGCGTCGCCCGGGGCATATCTTTCGAATTCACACTCGTCCAGAGCCGAGAGAAATTTGTTTATTGTTGCTTCTTTTATCTGATTACGCATGAGATTTTCGGATATGTTGTCACGTGAGAGTTGCTCGACAGGCATATTCAGTTTGTCACCGACATATCCCCACAATGCTCTCATCACCTCGTCATAGAAATCATTCTGACGTCCTGATACCATCAACTTATTAGCCTTTTTAAGACGTCTGACAGCCACTTTATTGGCTTTTCTACCTTTCATCTTGACGACATCGGCATTATCTATCGCTCTCTTTCTGAACACGACAAGCAGAACAACGAATGCCACGAAAGGTATCAACAGACTGACAAGATATGTGGCCGACCCGAAGAAGAAATCGTTCACTTTGTGCAATTTGGTATCTCCCTTCTTCAATGGACGTATGTCCTGATCTTTCTTTGAGGCATAATCCTCCACATCGGCAGACTTACCGTTTCCTTTTGCCACATTTATTTCAATAGGCTTGGTCTTGACAGTCTTGTACGACTTGGTATTTATATCAAAATAAACGAAATTGATGGCAGGAATCACATATTTGCCCTGATTGCGCGGCACTACCAGATAATCATATATCATGTTTCCCTCCAGTCCGGCTGTGGTAAGAGACGTTTTGTCTGTCACTTTCGGATCATATTTATCAAAATCTTTTGGGAATGCCACAACAGGTTGTTTCATCAGTTTGAGATTACCCACACCACTCACTACGACACGCAATGTTATCGGGTCGCCGGCTTTGACATTGGCATTATCCACATTTGCCGTTATGTCGAAACGTCCCACTCCGCCTGAGAATCCGGCGGGTTTCTGTGGTAATGGGTCCACCTGGATATCCATGCCCGGAGCCACAATATTGTGGTTGACCTCCACATATCCCGAACCGCCATTGAAGAATGCCTCAAAAGGATCCACCGACTTGTTCTGCTGCACGACAACACCCTTGAAGGTGAGACTTGGAATCTTCAGTTTACCGGTCATCTGAGGATACATCACATATTGGCTCCATGTGACGCATTTGTAATTTCTTCCGTTCAACCGTTCCAGATGCCAGCTCTTCTGGATCGGCAGTTTGATTTCCTGTGTATGAAAACCTGTCAAATCCGGCATCTTGCCATCAAGTGATGTCAGGTCGACAAGTGAATAAACCTTATACGTGAGCAACAAAGGTTCCTGCTCGTAGACATGCTTTTTGTTGGCACTTAATTTCACGAACAAGTCACTGCCCGATATCTTTGTACCTGCTGGTCGCATACCGTTGTCATCATCACTGTGCATCTTGGGGCCACGGTTCATGTTGGCATGTGCATTGCCACTCACAGTGATGTGTACAGCCTTAGATGCGACATTCTTGCCTGCCACACGGGCTTGAGCTGGAGGAATGGTATACTTACCGTTTTTTTCGGCATAAAGAGTATATGTGTATGTGATTGACGACGAGCTGGTTGTACGTCCGTTAATCATCCGAAAACTGCTTTGCACAGATGAGTATGGTCCGGCTATGACTTCAAGTCCTTCAGGTATGGTTCCAACTCTGAAATTTTCCACATCCTGAGTATTTATGGTATATTCCAATCGGAAATTCTCGCCGACAGCCACTTGGGCAGGAGCTGAAACTGATATGTTTTGCGCAACTACCATCGATGCGCATAAAAATAATGTATATAAGAAAAGAATCTTTCGTTTCATTCTTTCGTTTTTATCTTTTAAATTGAATCAATCACAACAGCAAAAATATCTTCCTACCAATTTTTCTGCAACTTTCTTGATCGTGGCTGTCTCATTTCCTTCTGCAAGCGTTGCTTGGTATCCTTTTCAGCCTGCATTGCGGCATTGAGCAGTTGTTCGGCATTGTCACGACTCATCTGTTTGGGTTGAGTCTTCTGCTGATCATCCTTGTTTGATTGTTGTTTCTGTTGCTTTTGTTTATCTTGATTTTTCTTATCGTCGTTATTACTGTTTTGTTTCTGAGGCGAATTTTGATTCTGCTTTTTCTGCAACCTCTTGCACAGTGCCAGATTGTACCTCGTCTCGTCGTCTGTCGGATTGTTGCGCAGACTTTCTTTGTAGGCCTCTATTGCCTCACCGTACATGGAGCGGTTTTGACAAATTACACCGATGTTATGAAAAGATTTTGCCTTTCTCAATTTGCTTGTTTCCACAGCACCTGATTTCTGAAATTCCTCGATAGCCGCCGAATCCTTCTGTTGCATCATCAGAGCACATCCGAGATTATATATCGCTTGCGGATTCTGAGAGTTCACCGCCAACGACTTTCTGTATTCGGCCTCGGCTTTGGTGTACGCCTGCTGTTTGAAAAATCTGTTACCCGTACGCACATACTGCCTGTCCGATTGAGCGGACACGGTCAAGACGCATACAAGTGTCAAAAACAAAACAATATATCTCTTCATCATTATTTCTTCCTAAATAATCGAACGTTTTTAAACAACGGATTCTTGGCCTCAAGCATGCAAGCCTCCATTATGAGCAGTATCAGGATCAGTATGGCGAATGCCTGAAACTGTTCGTCATATTCACTGTACACCACGTTTTCCGTTTCGCCCTTCTGCAACTTTGATATTTCCTTATTCAATGCTTCCTGGGCATCATTGGTGTTGTCCACATGCAGATAAGTACCGTTTCCGGCACGTGCCACTTCCCTACACATCTGTTCGTTGAGGGCCGTCATCACCGTTTTTCCGGTATTATCCGTCATGTATCCGTTTTCATAAGGTATCGGTGCACCGGCGGCACTACCCACACCCAGGATAAAGACATTGATACCTTTCTGACGGGCATCCTTAGCAGCCTCGATGGCTCCACCTTCGTGGTCTTCACCATCTGTGATGAGGATGATAGCCTTTCCGGTATTATTTTTCTGAGTGAAGCTGCTCATGGCCAACCGTATGGCGCGGGCGATATCCGTGCCTTGCGTAGCAATCAGCGCCGGTGAGATGTCCTGCAAGAACATCTTAGCCGAAACATAGTCGGTGGTGATGGGCAACTGTACGAACGACTCGCCTGCAAAAACGACAAGTCCTATCTTGTCATTGGTAAAATTGTCGACAAGATTCTCAACCAGCAACTTGCTCTTGTCAAGTCGTGTGGGCACCACATCTTTTGCCATCATCGAATTGCTGATGTCAAGCGCAATGATAGCTTCTATACCGTTGCGGTTGTCCTGTGATATTTTAGTACCGAACTGCGGTCGTGCCAACATCACAATCATCAATGCCATTGCCATCAATACGAACACAAACTTGACATGCGGACGATATTTCGACACATCGGGAGACAATCTTTTTATCAGTTCGATGTCTCCAAAATTCTTCAGTTTACGGCGCTTGCGATAGTCCACCACAAAGCGTATGCCCATCAGACAGGGCACTATCAGCAGGAGCCATAAATATTTCGGGTCTTCAAATCTGAACATTATTCTATTTTTAAGGTATTCGCCGCAAAATTGTTATCCTAAGCAATATTTCCGACAGGAATACGAGTATTAATGCTAAGGCAAACGGTTGGTAGGCCTCATAACGTTTGGAAAATTTCTTTACGTTCATCTTGGTCTTCTCCAGTTTGTCTATGTCCTTATATATTTGTTGCAATTCTCTATTGTTGGTAGCGCGATATGAGTTGCCGTTTGTTGTCGTGGCTATTTCCTCGAGCGTCTTGAGGTCGATCTCAACCGGCATGTTGATATATTGTACACCGCCTGCCACGGGCATGGGATAAGGCGCTGTCTTGTTTGTACCCACGGCCACGGTATAAACTCGTATGCCGTAGCTCTTGGCTATCTGCGCCGCTGTCATCGGTGAGATATCACCCATATTGTTGCTACCGTCGGTGAGCAGGATTATGACTTTGCTTTTGGATTTCGAGTCTTTCAGTCGGGCCACGGCATTGGCCAATCCCATACCGATGGCCGTTCCGTCGGAGATGATGCCACGTGAAGCGATGTCGGTACGCACGGTCTGAAGCATATTGAAGAGCGACGCATGATCGGTGGTCATAGGACATTGTGTGAATGATTCGCCGGCAAAGATGGTCAGTCCGATATTATCATCCTGACGACCGGATATGAATTCTGCCGCCACGTTCTTGGCAGCCTCAATACGATTGGGCTTCAAATCCTCGGCAAGCATCGAGGTGGACACATCCATCACAAGCATTATATCGATGCCCTCAACCGACTTGCTACCCCAGGAATTCCGGGTTTGCGGACGTGCAAGCACACACACGAGCAACACGAATGCCACACATCTGAGAATCATTGGCAAATGGATGATACGCATACGCCAACTGCCGGATATGTACCGGTAGGCCGACGTATCGCTCATGCGCATGGTCGGTTCGCTTCTTTTTCTGTAAAGGAAATACCACAACACATATGGTATCAACAACAGAAGCAGTAAAAAATATTCTTTGTTTGCAAATTCCATTTTTACATTTCTTATACCGTCAACAGATAAACTTTATAAACTATCCATGCCGTTGTTATCAATATAGCGGCAGCTGCGAGACCAATAAGAGTCTTGATGACGATGCGGTTCTGACGTGTTTTGATATCGTTATCGGTGAGTTTTGGCACGATACGTTCCTCCGTAGGCAGACCTTCGATCTTGGTCTGGTCGATAAAGTTGATAGCATTGACGAGATTAAGATCGTTCTCATTCAACAAGGTAGAATATTTGGCAAATTTCACAAGATCGGCCGTGTAGAAGAGTTCCTTGAGCTCGTCTATCATTTTCTTGTCGCCGGACTCCTGAAGGTTGTACAATATCTCCGAACTCGTCATTTCCATTGCGTTGAATCCGAAACGCTCCTCGATATATTGTCTCAACGCAGCCGTGAGTCGGGTGTAATAAGCCTTCTGATCTTCCGTGGAGTTCATCTTCTCCTTACGTAGCGTGTCGATGGCATTGAGCGCTTTCTGATGCGGCAATATTTTCTTGACTATGCGTATGCGCGTGATTATCGGTTTGTTTTGCTTGAGTCGTACCATGAGATAAACGCACAACATGCAAAGCACAAACACGATGATGCCTGCTGTGAGCAACGGACTCCACTCCGACCATTCGAAGGGATTGTTTTGCACATATTTTGGCGGAAAGAATTTGTCAGCATGCAATGTGTCAACCTCTACGGTCAGTACTTTCAATGCCAACTGGTCGGATTTGTATGTTTTGCCATCCACCTTGACCGTCATGCCCGGCAGCGCATACAGTTTCTCATCAAAACTGGTGAGCGTCAGTGTCCGGCTCACAGTCATCGTGCCATCATCGGCATGCAGTGTATCGGTCGCCGACACATCAATCACCTCCACGCCCGGCGTATAATAATCCGCCCGTTTATAAATAGGGAACTGCACATCGGCACCACGGTTAGCCGTCACGTCGACAGTGAGACTCACCTGCTCGCCTATGTACATCTCCATATTACTGAGTTTGCTCTTGACCTGTACTCCGGCCCACGCTGTCAGTGAGGCCGACAATACTAAAAATATAGCAACAATCTTTTTCAATTTCAATTCAAATTATAATTATCCGTTACGCGATGCAAACAGTGCCATCATGGCTTTCACATAGTCCTGATCGGTGGACACCGACACCCAGTCGACATTGCTGCGAGCAAATGTCTGTTTGAGCGTCTCCTCGCGGTCCATCCAATACTTGGTATGGGCACGGCGCAGTTTTTTGGAGCCCGTGTCGATATACATCTCATGTCCGCTCTCGGCATCCACAACCTTCATCAGTCCCACATCGGGCAGCTCCCGTGCACACTTGTCATACACTTGCAATGCCATGATATCGTGTTTGCGAGCGGCTATCCGAAATTCTTTCAGCATATCGGTGTTGTCATAAAAATCGCTCAGGACAAAGGCCGTACACTTGCGTTTCATCACCCGTGTGAGGTAAGCCACGGCCATGCTTACATCCGTATTGCGGCTTTGCGGATGAAAATCGAGCATCTCGCGGATTATATATAATATATGTTTGCGGCCCTTCTGGGGCGGTATATATTTTTCTATGCGGTCCGAGAAGAAGATGACACCTATCTTGTCGTTGTTCTGTATGGCGCTGAAAGCCAATGTGGCGGCAATCTCGGTGACCATCTCGCTTTTCATCTGGCGCGACGTACCGAAATCGAGCGAACCAGACACATCGATGAGTAGCATGACGGTGAGCTCACGTTCCTCCTCATACACCTTGACATAAGGTTTGCTGAAACGCGCTGTCACATTCCAGTCGATATCCCGCACATCGTCGCCCAACTGATATTCACGTACCTCCGAGAATGCCATACCTCGACCCTTGAATGCCGAGTGATACTGACCGGCAAAGATATTCTGACTCAATCCACGGGTCTTGATTTCTATCTTGCGGACTTTTTTCAGTATTTCAGATGTATCCACCTGGTTGATATTTTATTGAAAATATAATTTTCGGCGGGTTATGGCACCTCTACCTTATTTACTATTTTTGAAACAATCTCCTCGGATGTCACATTGCTGGCCTCAGCCTCATAGGACAGTCCGATACGGTGGCGCATCACATCGTGAACCACGGCACGTACGTCTTCGGGCACCACATATCCGCGATGCTTGATGAATGCGTAGGCGCGGGATGCCTTTGCCAGATTGATACTGGCACGGGGCGAACCTCCGAAGGTGATCATATCCTTGAGTTCGGGCATGCCGTAACGGTCGGGGAATCGGGAAGCAAACACGATGTCGGCGATGTACTGCTCGATTTTCTCGTCCAGATAAACATCATTCACCACTTTGCGGGCCCTTGTTATCTCGTCGACTGTGGTCACGGGTTTCACCTCGGTCTGCTCGCCACTGATGTTTGAACGTATAATCAGTTTTTCCTCCTCGATAGAAGGATAACCCACAACGACCTTGAGCATGAAACGGTCTACCTGTGCTTCAGGCAACTGATATGTTCCTTCTTGCTCGATGGGGTTCTGTGTAGCCATCACGAGGAATGGATCGGGCAATGAGAATGTGTTGTCACCGATGGTGACCTGATGTTCCTGCATCGATTCGAGCAAGGCGCTCTGCACCTTTGCCGGAGCACGGTTGATCTCATCAGCCAAAACGAAATTGGCGAATACAGGACCTTTCTTCACATGGAATTTCTCGTCTTTCTGCGAATACACAAGAGTACCGATCACATCGGCCGGCAACAAGTCTGGCGTGAACTGTATGCGGCTGAAATCGGCATCTATGAGTTGCGACAGCGTCTTGATGGCCAATGTCTTGGCCAGTCCGGGCACACCCTCGAGGAGTATGTGTCCGTCGCTGAGCAATGAAATGAGTAATGAATCGACGAGATGTTTTTGTCCTACAATCACGCGGTTCATTCCTGTCACCAAATTCGTGATAAAACCGCTCTGTTGTTCAATCCTGATGTTAAGTTCTCGGATATCAATTGATTCTGCCATAATCTTTCTAATTAAATTTTCGCAAAATTACAACAATAATCAGAGAGAGGCGAAAGTTGCGCTCTAAATAATATTAAAATTAATCTAAAATATAAGTTTAATTGCACTTTGATCCATTCATTTTCGATGAGAAACGGACCATTTCAACCCGAATCGGTCATTAGAGTTCATGGCTGTTTTGGAGATTATATTTGTTGTATTGCGACCGTATTGTCGAAGGCATAGCGGGCTATGGCGAGACAAGACGGGAAGCAAGACGACAAATAGAAGCCCAAAACACGTGAACAGACAATACGATAACTGACATTTATGCCCATTGTCGGTCTAATGACGATTTGGGTTCAAAAGTCGTTTTACGGCAGATTCTCCGGACAGAACAACCATAACGTGCTTTCGGATATCATGCGAAAAATGCATAAATTTGCACAACCGACAGTAAAAAATCTTGACAATTCAAACTTGCGAAATAGAAAGATGAAACCGGAAAAGTTCGTATAATTCATGTATAAAAATACAACAATGGCTCAAAAAAGAGTCAAAAAAAGAGGAAAAGGGGCTTTTTCGGGTTCCGAAAGGGGCCCTTTCGCATTGTAAAAGGGGCTCTTTCGCACTCCCAAAGGGTTCCTTTCGCATGCCAAAAGGGGCTTTTTTGCTTTCTAAACAAGGGCAAATTTTAAACAATTCAGCATTAAAACCCAGACTATCAGACAGTTAGCTAAAACCACTCAAAATTTGCGTATTTGCGAGCTCCGACATAGTTGCTCGCAAAAACGGGCAGGATTTAATGGTTGACCCAATTTTCCAATGTATAAATATTCAGAAACATGCATATTTATACAGTTTTCTGAAAGGCATTAACCAATGTAGTACCCGAATCTATTTTTCAGTTCATCGTATATGCGCTGCACCGGCATACCCACCACATTGAAATAACTGCCACGCAGAGATGTGACCCCAATATATCCTATCCACTCCTGTATGCCGTAAGCACCGGCCTTGTCGAACGGACGATAATTGTCAATATAATACGTGATTTCGTCCTCACTTAGAGGTTTGAAAGTCACTTCGGTCTTGACTGAGAAACTGTGTTGAATATCGACAGTTGTCATACACACGCCCGTTATGACCTCATGGTTGCGTCCGCTCAACAATCGGAGCATGCGGCGCGCATCGTCGGCATCTACCGGCTTGCCCAATATCTTTTCATCAACAATGACCACCGTGTCAGCTGTAATAATCAGTTCACCGGGATTCACCTCATAAGCCGCGGCCTTCTTGCGCGCAATATATTGCGGCACATCAACAGCCGGCAGATTCGTAGGATAAGACTCGTCGATGCCGCTAAGCACGCGCACCTCAAAATCAAGTCCTAATCCGGCAAAGAGTTGTTTGCGTCGCGGCGAGTTGCTCGACAATATTATCTTGTATTTTTTCATCGTTTAATCAAATGTAATTATATTAATGCCTCGTCGGGATGAGTCTGCATCAGATAAATTTGTTTACCACCCGAAGGCACGTTTGTCGGCGAGCCACTTGTTCTGGGCACGAAGCACCTGTTCTATAATGTCGCGTCCGCAGCCACAACCGCCGCAACTGTCGCTCACATATCTACTCACCTTCTTAATGTCTGCACAGGCATCAGCCGGACAACACGGGCAACCGACGACGCTCATCACCTCCAAGTCGGGTATGTCATCGCCAACATAAATCACCTCGTTGTCCGAGATGGAATATAGTTTTTTCAATTCGTTGTAGCTCTCAATCTTTATCGAGCAGCCCATGTATATATCCTTGACGCCGAGACGTTCGTATCTGGACCGTATGGCAGGTGTGTTGCCGCCGGTCATAATCACTATGCGGAGCCCGAGCTTTTGAGCGAGCTGTATGGCATATCCATCCTTGATATTCACCGTGCGCAACGGTTCGCCTGTACTGTCCATAGTCACTGTCTCGCGCGAAAGCACTCCGTCAACATCAAAAATGACCATGCGTATCTTTTTCAAATCATAATTTATCATACTCTTTATGCATTTTGTGGATTCCTCGTGACATTATTTCATATACTTCCTGCACCTCGGGTTGGCATTCGAGAAGGCTGATTTGCTTGTCCATCACATTCCGGTCATACCTCAGCGCAGGCCCTGTCTGAGCCTCAGCCGGGGTCATCTCATGTATCTTGGCAGCCACCTCGTCAATCAATGGATACATCACATCGAAATCAAGGCCGTGATTCCGGAGTATTGATGACGTCATGTTGTAACAATGATTTACAAAGTTGGATGCGAAAACTGCGGCAAGATGCAGGTATTTGCGGTCATCACTGCTGAGCGGTATCACTCGTGAGGAGATAGTGAGGCATAGTGTGCGAAGCATGACAAAAGTGGGTTCATCGGATGCTTCAACAAAACACGGTATTTTATTGAAATCGAGAATCCTACTCTTTGTAAATGTCTGCATGGGATATATTACCCCGAAATGTCGAGCGCAACCCTCAAACACACTCATCGGCATACTCCCGGCAGTGTGAGCGAAAACGGAATTCTCACGCCCTTTACACAAAGGCGGTATCAATGTCTCGAGTGCTTTGTCGGTCACAGACACCACATAGAGGTCGGCATCTTTAGCAATGTCCTCGACATCACAGACAGCTTCAGTTCCAAGCGAGGAGGCAAGCACAGTGGCCGACTCAATGGTGCGACTATACACCTGCATGATTTCGTTGCCCGCAGAGAGCAGGGCTTTGGATATATGGGTAGCAAGATTTCCGGCTCCAACGATTACTATTTTCATATCTCAGAGATAATGATGATTTGGAATTTGATTCGCAAAATTAATCATTATTGTCAAAAAACTGGTATTCAGGGTATGAGGCTCGGTGGCTTTTAACTTTATTTAATCACAAAAGAGATACAAAATCACGAATTTATGCAATATTTTTTGTAATTTTGCATGGTTTTTAACGCCAAGATTAACGAAAACTCTGTTAATCAAACAGTTAGCGAATTAATGTATTCAAGATGAGACAACTTAAGATTCAGAAAAGTATTACAAACCGTTCGAGTGAGGCATTGGACAAATATCTTGTCGAAATCGGACGCGCTCCTCTAATCTCCATTGATGAAGAAATCGAATTGGCCCAGAAAATCAAGAAGGGTGGTCCGGAAGGCGAAAGAGCCAAGGACAAACTTGTGACTGCCAATTTGCGTTTTGTGGTATCTGTTGCCAAGCAGTACCAGCATCAGGGTCTCACTCTGACGGACCTTATCGATGAGGGTAATATCGGATTGATCAAAGCTGCACAAAAATTTGACGAGACGCGCGGATTCAAATTTATCTCATATGCCGTATGGTGGATTCGCCAAAGCATATTACAGGCCATCGCCGAGCAAAGCCGTATCGTACGTCTGCCTCTCAACCAGGTCGGTTCGCTCAACAAGATCAATCACGAGATCAACAAATTCGAACAGGAAAACCAGAGACATCCCTCTGTGTCCGAACTATCTGACGCGACAAAAATCGATGAGGAGAAAATCGGACAGAGCCTTATGGCCGATGGCCATCACGTGAGCATCGATGCTCCGTTTCAGGATGGTGAAGACAACTGCATGCTTGACGTCATGGCAAGCGGTGACGACAGCCGTACAGACAGATATGTGGATCATGAGTCGATGGCACTGGAGTTGAACTCAGTGCTGAACAAAGTGCTCAAAGACAGAGAGATAACCATCATCCGCGAATGTTTCGGTATAGGATGTCACGAGAAAGGACTGGAAGAGATTGGCGATCAGTTGGGTCTCACACGCGAACGTGTAAGACAGATCCGAGAGAAAAGTATTGCTAAGCTGCGCGACAGCGGCAATGCCAAGATTCTGATGAAATATTTAGGATAAGCAAAGAGAAACAAATCTCAACATAAAGCAAAAAGCAATCACACCTGAGAGTGTGATTGCTTTTTGGTTTTATGAATATCTCGTAATTATCGTTCGGACGAGCGCATCATCAATCCGGAATCTGCTTTAAATCCATTGAGAAAATCTTGAGCAGCCATTCTCTTCTTACCCGACACTTGCAATTGGACAATCTCAAGCCACTCATCGCCGGCTGCGACATACAGATGACGCTTTTCAACCATGATTGTTCCGCATGCATCGTCGGCCTTACGACCCGTCTTGCAGGCCTTGAAAATCTTGACTTCGACATCAGCCTTGCCTTCCGCGCCGGACATTACGGTCCAGGCACCCGGCACCGGACTAAGTCCGCGTATGAAATCATAGATTTTCTTTACAGGCAAATGCCAGTCGATGCGACATATCTCCTTGAATATTTTGGGTGCGGATTTGAGTGTTTCGCGTTCGGGTTGTGGCTCGGATGGGACATTGCCATCTGTAGAAAGTACCTTTTCGACAGTTTCCACACAGGCCTCGGCACCAAGTTTCATCAATCCGTCGTGAACATATTCAACATCGGCATCATCGGGTATATCAAATGTTTTTTGCATGATGATACGTCCGGTATCAATCTCATGGTCGAGAAAAAAAGTGGTGATACCGGTTCGGGTTTCACCATTGATGACAGCCCAGTTTATCGGCGCGGCACCACGATAGTCGGGCAAGAGCGACGTATGCACATTGAATGTACCGAAACGCGGCATGGACCACACCACTTCGGGCAACATACGATAGGCCACCACTACCTGCAAATCTGCACGAAAGGACGCCAACTGCTCTATAAATAAAGGGTCTTTCATTTTTTCGGGTTGCATGACGGGCAAATTCCGGGACAAAGCATACTCCTTTACGGCTGGTGCCCGAAGCACCGAACCATGTCTACCCACCGGTTTGTCTGGTTGGGTGACAACAGCCACTACATTGTATCCGCCCTCCACGAGAGCTTGTAACGAACCAACGGCAAACTCAGGGGTACCCATAAATATAATACGCAAATCTTTTTTTTCCATCGTTATGACCTTATAATAAATGTATTGACAAAAGCCATTAATATCTGTTTCGGCTTGTTTGCATCTGCAAATTTAGACAAAATAGATGACAATCGATGTATCTACGGCAAGGAAAACCATAATCAATGGATTTATGACCTCAGAACAGGTCGAAACACGAAATAAATTAAAGATAATAATATCAGCAACTTGAAATCTGTAAAAAAGGTTAGAATATCCGCAATGTGTTTAATATATATCATGAAAACAACTGCTAATTTTGCACCATAATTCTAAAAAGCAAAAGCAATAACATGAAAAAAGAATATTACTGTCCGCTAAACCATATGCTTTGCCCGGAACAGCGCAAAAACACCTATGCGGCACCAATAAAACTCGGCAAAAACGTGTGGGTCGGATCAAATGCAACAATACTGCAAGGAGTCACAATCGGCGACAATGCGGTGGTTGCTGCCGGTGCAGTGGTCACCGAAGATGTTCCTGCCAATACCGTGGTCGGAGGAGTACCGGCTAAAGTGATTAAACAAATCATAGTGACCAATAAATAGTCTTGATTGCAAAACGGCTTCATGGAAAAGGTCTTGACAAATAAACATTATAATAATGAAAATGACTGTAAACATATTGAAAATCAAAATGGTGCTCATCGTTTGCGCCATAGTATCAACCCTAAATCCTCAAAGCGTCATGGCACAGAAAAAAACAAATAAAATAAATATGGAAAATATGAATTTGACAAGCGAATGGGATAAGATTTTCCCGCAGAGTGACAAGGTGGAACACTCAAAAGTAACTTTCCACAACCGCTACGGCATCACCCTTGCCGCCGATATGTACAAACCCAAAGGCGCGGAAGGTCCGTATGCAGCTATCGCAGTATGCGGCCCTTACGGAGCCGACAAGGAGCAAGTATCTGGACTCTATGCCCAGACTCTTGCCGAGCGTGGATTCCTTACCATAGCCTTCGACCCCTCATTCTATGGTGAAAGTGGCGGCGAACCACGTTATCTCACATCACCCGAAATCAGTGTCGACGACTTCAGTGCCGCTGTTGATTACCTTGTGACAAATCCGGAGGTCGATCCTGAGCGTGTAGGTATTCTCGGCATCTGCGGATGGGGAGGTTTCGCTCTTGCTGCCGCAGCCAACGACCCGCGCATCAAGGCGACAGTCACCTCTACGATGTATGACATGTGCCGCGTAATCGCCAACGGCTATTTCGACGGCATGAACGCCGACGAGCGCTACAAACTCAAGCTGACTCTCAATGCCCAGCGTACAGAGGACTACCGCAAAGGCACGTATGCTGTTGACGGCGGTGTCATCGACCCGGTGCCAGACAATGCTCCCACATTCGTAAAGCGCTATCACGACTTCTACAAGACATCCCGCGGCTATCAGAAACGCTCGCCCAATTCCAACAACGGCAAACTACGCACCGTTGCCCTCGGATTCCTCAGTCATCCGCTGCTTTCATATATCGGTGAAATCCGCAACCCGGTGATGATAGTCCACGGTTCGGAGGCCCATTCGCTCTATTTCAGCAAGGATGCGTACAAGCAACTCACAGGCGACAACAAAGAACTGGTAATCATAGACGGCGCAGACCACACCGACCTCTACGACAACATCGAAAAGATTCCATTCGACCGCATTGACGGTTTCTTCAAGACCAACCTTATTAAATAAGAAAAAAAGATAAACGATTATGAGACCTTATATTATTAGTCACATGATGATGTCCGTGGACGGACGCATCGACTGCCCGATGGTGGCACAAATAAGCGGTGAGGAATATTACACCGCACTGGATAGTTTCGGAACAAGCTCAAGATAGCGCAGATAATTAAAACGAGTTCTACCAGTTCTAAATAAACAAGCCGTGGTCTAATTTACGTTGTAAATAGATTCACGGCTTTTTAAGAAACAATAAGTGGCAATAGCTCCGTGAACATTAACGATAATATCTTCAAAACACCTGTGTCTGAAATGTTCCGTTTGTATTATATTCTTCAATAATCAAACTCGTCATCTACATTTTTTAGCGTATATTTTTCCAACAAATCACCAAACTTGCAGAAATCATCCGCCATAGAAAATAATTCAGTTATTTTACATTTGCTGTTAACTCTAAAAGGTACACACTTTAAAATTATTCGCAATTAAACGGTATTAAATAATATTGTCTGTTTTTTTTTTATTATTTTTGCTTTCTAAAAGTTAAAAGGATGACATTTGAAACGGATATAAGAAACGCCGTGAATGCAATGCGCAACGGTGGAATAATACTCTACCCCACTGACACTGTTTGGGGTATTGGTTGTGATGCGACGAACGAGGAGGCTGTGGCTAAGGTGTATGAGATGAAAAAACGCAACGACTCCAAAGCATTGATATGCCTTGTCGACTCTGACGTGAGAATGCAAAGATATGTGAGAAACGTGCCTGATGTGGCTTGGGATATCATGGAGTTGTCCGACAAACCAACCACATTGATACTCGACAACGCCGTAAATCTCGCGAAAAACATGATAGCCGAGGATGGCAGCATAGCCATGCGCATAACCCGAGAGGCTTTCTCAAAAGAACTGTGTTACAGATTTCAAAAACCGATTGTGAGCACAAGCGTGAACATAAGCGGCGAACCGGCAGCACAGAATTATTGTGACATAAACCCTGAACTTATCAAAGCGGCCGACTATGTGTGTTGGACCCGCAGACAGGAACACAAACCACACAAACCGAGCAGCATCATCAAACTGACAGCAGACGGCGTGGTCACAATAATAAGACCTTAATACCAAACAAAGAAACAGTGATAATCGGCAACAGGCTATCGCAATCTTAATCAAAATGAAAAAAACAGCTGATATCATAGATAAGTTGCCCGAACTGAAGAAACACTTGTCCGAAAGACAGATGACCCTCATTCTGGCTTTCTGTATCGGTTTTTTCGCATCGGTGGCAGCGTTCATACTACATTGGATTATCGAGGAGATACAATGGTTGCTGACATCAAAATTTGACAACAACTCATACAATTTCCTTTATCTGGTGTTCCCTGTCATCGGTATTTTCATCACTATGCTCTTTGTCAAATATATTGTCAAAGACAACATTTCGCATGGTATTACCCGGATACTATATGCCATGTCTACCAAACGATCACGCCTGAAAGGCCACAACACATGGACATCCGTCATTGCGTCAGCCATCACTATCGGTTTCGGAGGGTCGGTAGGAGCCGAGGCTCCGATTGTGCTCACGGGTTCGGCCATTGGCTCCAATCTGGGACAGATATTCAAAATGGACAACAAGACACTGATGTTGCTCGTGGGATGCGGAGCAGCTGCCGCCATTGCCGGAATTTTCAAGGCTCCGATTGCCGGACTGGTGTTCACGCTCGAGGTGCTGATGGTGGATTTGTCGATGGCCTCGTTGTTACCAATACTCGTGTCGTGCGTCACGGCGACATGTTTCACATACATCTTTATCGGTAGCGACTCGCTGTTCACATTTCATTTGGAGGGAGAGTGGATTATCGAACGTGTGCCGGCAAGCATCTTATTAGGAGTCTTTTGCGGACTTGTGAGTCTGTATTTCATACGGGCTATGGGATTGTGCGAAAATGTTTTTGCACAACTAAAAAATTACAGATACACCAAACTTCTTTTGGGTGGGATAATGCTTAGTTCGCTGATTTTCTTGTTCCCGGTGCTTTACGGTGAGGGATACAATGCTATCAACATTCTGCTCAACGGACACAATGAGGCCGACTGGAACAGACTGCTCAACAATTCATTATTCTACACTCATGGCAATCTGTTGATACTTTATGTAGCTCTTGTCGTACTGACAAAAGTATTCGCAACATCTGCAACAAATGGTGCGGGTGGTTGTGGCGGTACGTTCGCACCATCATTGTTTATCGGTGGATTCAGCGGTTTTCTGTTCGCAAGATTATGGAACGTCAACCAGATAGGAGTATTTATTCCCGAGAAAAATTTCACCCTTTTGGGCATGGCCGGCGTGATGGCCGGCGTGATGCATGCCCCACTGACCGGTATATTCCTTATAGCTGAAATCACAAACGGATACAATCTTTTCATGCCTCTGATGATAGTCAGCACGTGTTCGGTGATGACCATCAGCATATTCGAACCCCACAGCATCTATGCAAAGCGTCTGGCAAGAGAAGGAAAACTGATAACTCACCATAAAGACAAGGCTGCTCTGACATTGATGAGCCTCGACAGCATAATCGAAAAAGAATATACGCCCGTAAGCGAAGACATGTCACTGGGCCGGCTTGTCAATGTCATAAGCAAGAGTCAGACAAGTTTCATCCCCGTGCTCGACAGTGCCGGCATAATAAAAGGTGAGGTGGACATCACAAAAATCAGACATATCATGTTCCGAACCGAGCTGTACAACCGTTTCAGCGTAAGACAGATAATGACACCCACGCCCACAAAACTCGGAATAAACGAACCGATGGAGGACGTGATGAAGACTTTCGAAAAAGAAGACGCCAACTATTTGCCGGTCGTGGACATAGACAATCATCTTATGGGATGCGTTTCACGTACGAGGATGTTGTCAATGTACAGGAAAATGGTGACGGACTTATCGGACGAATAAACGGCTATACTAAACCATTATTCATGCCAACCGAATATTTTTCAATGCCTTAAAGACAAAATTTGTACGGCTTACAAACATATCAATAAATTTTTGATTAATTTTGCAACATACTATAAATAAAGAATATTATGGCAATTATAGAAGAACGACCAAGCGATGAGAAAAAGAGCTTGAACTTTGTAGAGCAGATTGTTGAAAATGATTTGGCAGACGGCAAGAACGCCGGCCGCATACAAACACGCTTTCCCCCGGAGCCTAATGGTTATCTTCATATAGGACACGCAAAGGCCATTTACATGGACTTTGGCATAGCCGAGAAATACAAAGGGGTATGCAACCTGCGCTTTGATGATACCAATCCGACCAAAGAAAATAATGAGTACGTAGAAAATATCCTTAATGATATTTCGTGGCTGGGATTCAAATGGGGTAATATTTATTATGCTTCCGACTATTTCGATAAGTTATGGGATTTTGCAATATGGATGATTAAAAACGGTCATGCGTATGTGGACGAACAGACATCCGAGCAAATAGCCGAACAAAAAGGAACTCCGACAACACCCGGAACAGAATCGCCCTATCGCAACAGACCAATTGAAGAGAATCTGGAACTATTCAACAAGATGAACACTCCCGAAGCTGTGGAGGGTAGCATGGTGCTGAGAGCCAAGTTGGACATGGCCAATCCGAACATGCATTTCCGCGATCCTATCATCTATCGAATAATACAAACGCCACACCATCGTACCGGAACAAAGTGGCATGCTTACCCGATGTATGATTTCGCACATGGTCAGAGCGATTATTTCGAAGGCGTGACGCACTCCATCTGCACACTCGAGTTCGTACCGCACCGTCCATTGTATGACAAATTCATTGACTATCTCAAGGAGAAAAACGACGAAACCGATAATATCAACGACAATCGTCCGAGACAGATTGAGTTCAACCGACTGAACCTGACATACACCGTAATGAGCAAGCGCAAGTTGCTTGCACTCGTCAACGAGCATTTCGTAAGCGGTTGGGACGACCCGCGTATGCCCACTTTGTGCGGTATGCGCCGCAGAGGATATTCACCGGAGAGCATTCGCAAATTCATTGACTCCATCGGATACACCAAGTTTGATGCGCTGAACGATATGGCTCTGCTTGAGGCAGCCGTACGTGACGATCTGAACAAACGTGCATTAAGAGTTTCGGCTGTAATCAATCCGGTAAAACTCACTATCACAAACTATCCCGATGGCGAGACAGAAGAGATGATAGCGGTGAACAATCCAGAGAATGAAGCAGACGGAACGCACCGGATAACATTCTCAAAGAACCTGTGGATCGAACGCGATGATTTCATGGAAGATGCTCCCAAGAAATTCTTCCGCCTGTCTCCGGGTAAAGAGGTAAGACTGAAAAATGCCTACATAATAAAATGTACAGGATGCAAAAAAGACCAGGATGGCAATGTCGTAGAGATACTGGCAGAATATGACCCATTGAGCAAGAGCGGACTGGAAGGCGCAAACCGTAAGGTGAAAGGAACCCTTCACTGGGTATCGGCAGACTCTTGCAAGAAAGCGCAAGTACGCATTTACGACAGACTGTTCAATGTTGAGAATCCTTCGGCAGACGAACGTGATTTCAGAGAACTGCTAAATCGCGACAGCGTAAACGTCATTGACAATTGCTACGTTGAGGATTTCGTTGCCGGATGCAAACCCGGCCAGTATCTGCAATTCCAGCGAATAGGATATTTCATGGCCGATACGGATTCCACAACAGACCATCTCATATTCAACAAAACAGTCGGACTGAAGGACACCTGGGCGAAACAGAACAAATAAGGAATGACTGATAACGACCAATATTTCGAAAGTCAGGAATTCAAAAGTGACTTAGAGAAATATGAAAACGCTGTTGCCAACAACGACAGCATTTACATGGAATTGGACGAGATGATTAATATTGCCGAGTTCTATTACAAGAACCGCAATATTAATCAGGCTCTTCAAGCCATCGACTACGCCGTAAACCTCTATCCGGATGCGACCATTCCTTATGTCTTTCGTGCACGAATAGCACTGATAGAAGAAAACGATATCATGCTTGCAAAACATTACGCAGACATGGTATCTGACAAATCGGACCTTGATTATTTTTATATCATTGCCGAAATAATGATTGTTGACGACAAGATTGAGGAGGCAGCCGAATATCTGAATGATTGCTTAGACAAAGTGGGTGAGGACGACAAACCCGATTACATACTTGATGTGGCAACCATTTTTGCGGACTACAATCTTTATGAATATGCCGAACTATGGTTGAACATGTCCGAAGATACAGACCTGACCGACTACAAGGAACTGAAAGGACGCATCGCTTTCGGCACTGGAAATTACGATGAGAGCGAACACATTTTCGAAGAACTGATAGACGAAAATCCGTACTCAACGAGTATGTGGAATCATCTTGCATCTTCACAATTCATACAAAACAAAATAAAGGATTCCATCTTGAGCAGCGAATATTCTATTGCGATAAATCCCCAAAATGATGAAGCCATTCTGAACAAAGCCAATGGACTGCTTTATCTGGGCAAGTATGACGAAGCACTTGATTATTATAAGCGATTCACCATGTTGTGTCCGGACGAAGAGACAGGATATATATTTCAAGGCAATACACTGCTCAACATGAACCGGCCGGCAGATGCCGAACAGTTGTATCGAAAGGCAGAGCAGAAAGCAAACCACAATTCGGCTAATCTGAAAGAAATATATCTGGAACTGGCATTCACACTTTCATTACTCGGAAAAACCGAAGAGGCCCTCAGCTACATCGATAAAATCAAGGAGCTACCTTCCGTAGACAAGAATGATATGGAAGTCATGCGAGGACATATCCTTTTGGAACACGACATGATAGAAGAAGCACAGACTTGTTTCAAGAATGCGATACGCCGTTCGGACTTTGCTCCTCACATCGTGCTCCATATTGCGATATCGTTTCTTGATTGCAGATATTACGAGTTGGCGTACAAGATATTCAACATGATACCTGGCTTTCAGGACAACAGACAGACCGAAGGCTATTCGTACATGGCATTGTGCTGCAAACAGTTGAAAAAAGAAAACGAGTTCATGCACAATTTGAAAAGAGCATGCGAGACCAATCCCAGTGAGGCGAAAGCAGTCTTAGGGCATCTGTTTCCCGAAGATATAGATTCAAAAGATTATTTTAATTACATGTTTAATCAATCATGATTTTATAACAATATGAACATTATTTCAACTTTACTTGATAACCTCAATTACACATCCATCCTGATATTGATGTTTATCGAAAGTACATTTATTCCGTTTCCATCAGAGATTGTAGTGGCTCCGGCGGCCTATCACGCGGCATCCGGCAATCAAAACGTTTTCTTGGTTGTACTGTTTGCCACAATAGGAGCAGCCTTAGGAGCGACAGCCAATTACCTTTTGGCTTACTATTTGGGCCGTCCCATTATTTATAGATTTGTAAACAGCAGATGGGGCAAGCTATGTTTGCTCAATGAGAAAAAGATGGAGCAGAGCGAAAAATACTTTGCCGATCATGGTGCCGTCGCCACTCTCACCGGCCGTATGTTGCCCGTAATACGACAATTGATATCCATTCCGGCTGGCCTGGCAAAGATGAATTTCTGGAAATTCTTGCTTTACACTATCTTGGGAGCAGGTTGTTGGAACATAGTATTGGCTACATTGGGATGGTATCTGCATTCTTTCGTTCCGGAAAATGAATTGAATGACAAGATTATCGAATACAGCGATCACATCAAATGGGTTATCGTCACGGTGTTTGTCCTTGTTTTGATATTCTTCGTTATAAGATATTATATTAAGAAAAAGAAAAAATAATAGGACAATAATAAACCCAAATATCCACAAAGGATCTCAACAAACCTTTGTGGATATTTTCATTTCACATTATCCGATAATGTATCTCAGCAAGGCAGACAATTATTCCTCCGAGAATTGTCTTATTCTTTGTTCTTCCGAGAGTTTACAAATCAACAGCATACCGTCTTTTTCGGCTACGATATAATCATCGAGGCCCTGAATGACTACTTTTTTCTCACCTGTGGTATGGACAATGCAATTGTGGGAATCATACAATTTGATATTCTGACCGATAGCACTGTTGCCGTAAAGATCGCGATGTGTCTGCATCAGCAATGCGCTCCACGAACCCAAATCGCTCCATCCGAAATCTGAAGGACACACGAATATATCCTCCACTTTTTCCATTATTGCATAATCCACAGATATATTTTCGCACTCAGGATAGCACTTGTCAATCATCTCCCGTTCGACTTCGGTGCCATAAATGCTTAACATATTCTCAAATATCTTGCTTATTTGCGGACAGTACACCCTGTAAGCATTGACAATTGTGCTCACATTCCACACAAAGATACCGGCATTCCAGAAATACTCTTTCTTACTGATATATTGCTTGGCGGTCTCTAAATCGGGTTTCTCTCTGAACGAATCTATTCTGAATATTTCCTTGTTTCTGAGAGACGGAGAGCTCAGATCGGCCTGAATGTATCCATAACCGGTCTCGGGACGTGTCGGAGTGATACCGAGTGTAACGATAGCATCTGTATCGCTCGTAAATTCAAGGCACGATTTAATCACACGGTTGAATTCATTGCTATCGGTCACAATGTGATCGCTCGGAGTCACCACGATATTGGCTTTAGGATTGATGGACTTTATCTTCCAGCTCACGTATGCTATACAAGGAGCCGTATTGCGTCGGCATGGTTCAAGAAGGATATTGTCCACAGGTATTTCAGGGAGTTGTTCGTGTACGAGATCAAAATAAATCTTATTGGTTACAACCCAAACATTTTCTTTATTGCAAACACCCTTGAAACGATCATATGTGAGCTGCAACAACGATTTACCGGTACCGAGAACATCAATAAACTGTTTTGGTCTGTCGGATGTACTCATGGGCCAGAAACGACTACCTACTCCGCCGGCCATTATAACTAAGTGATTATTTACAATATCCATACGTCTTTAAATATTTACTGTTGACAAAAATAATGAAAAATTTCTTAATATGAAAGATTATCTCATAATTAATTGGAAATTTAGCCTGCATTATTCATAGGATTCCGTTGCGGGAATACCAAATGGATGTGCATCAGCGAAAGCACGACGATGCCGATGCAGAATGTGGTAAACCATACTTTCAAAGGGAAAGAGTGAGCACTTCGCTGAGGTGCAGTCAGTTGGGATTCGTAGCTGGAAATTCTATGAATAATGCAGGTTAGGTCAACTCGAGTCTAACGATTAGTCAAAATGTAATCGATGAATAAAAACATGAAAATTCAGAAAAGCGAGAGTGAATGATCCTCAGATGTATGTGAGTTATCGGGATTATCTCCCTGAGTATCGTCTTTTTCGAAACAAAACATCAACTGCCGTGTTGCCTCTGTTTCGGTATTCAGGCGATATACCCCACGCTGCTCTGTCTTTTCAATGATTGAACCGGGTTTGCGTGAATTGCGAAAAAGAAATTGCTTCACATTATTATATATGTGCTCAAAAGGCACATCTTCGAAAAACGAATTGCGCGAATTGTAGACGTGAATGGATATTTTGCGGATGGAAAGTCCACTATGTCCTACCTCCGCCAATACTCTGATTATTTCTTTTTCGACATTCATAAAATAAAAGAGAGAGCTGTTTACTTACTCAACAACTCTCTCCAGTAATATCATTTAAAAAATCAAGCCAGTGCGATAAGATTATCTTCACCTTTAACTTTTCCTTCTTTAAACAGCCATCCGATACCGAGATAAGCTTCATCTTTGCTAATCTTAGCCAATTTGGCGATTTCAGCGATAGTGAGCGGTTTTTCGGCAGCAGCCAATGTCTGATATACATCGCCGGCACGGAATCCTACACTCTCTGCATTTACAACAACGTCAACTTTTTTACAATTGCTTTTTTTTGTTGTAGCAGTCTTGTTTGTGGCAACCTTCTTTGTTGCAGCTTTCTTTTCTGTCATAATTAAGTTGAAATTTACAATACCAAAACTCAAAATAGAGTTTCAAGTTCAAATTGTGTTACAAAAGTACTATTAATTTTCAAATTATAACCATTTCAACATCCGAAAAGAGGCTTTCAACGCTGAGAAAGAGGCCATTTAGCTGTTTTTTTGATTTAAATCAACCTTTATCTGCAATTCCTCGAGCTGTTTCACATCAATTGGCGACGGTGCATCCAACATCACATCGCGTCCACTGTTGTTTTTCGGGAAGGCTATACAGTCGCGTATCGAATCAAGTCCGGCCATGATTGAGACAAAGCGGTCAAGTCCGAATGCGAGACCTGCATGAGGCGGTGCACCGTACTTGAAGGCATTGATGAGGAATCCAAACTGAGCCATAGCGCGCTCGGGTGTGAAACCGAGAATCTTGAACATTTTCTCCTGCAACTTGCCATCATGGATACGAAGGCTTCCGCCTCCCACCTCAATACCGTTGCAAACGAAATCGTAGGCTTTGGCTCTGACCTGCTCGGGATGTTCGTCGAGCAACGGTATGTCGTCCGGGTTTGGCATTGTGAACGGATGGTGTGTGGCCATAAGTCTCTGTTCTTCATCACTCCACTCGAACAACGGGAAATCGACAATCCACAAACACTCGAACTTGTTCTTGTCGCGGAGGCCGAGACGATCGCCCATCTCAAGCCGCAACGAGCACAGCTGCACACGAGTCTTGTTGGCATTGTCACCACTCATTATCAGCACGAGGTCACCATCCTTCGCGCCGGTTTTCTCTTTGAGTTCCCGCCATACCTCGGGTCCGTAGAATTTGTCGATACTGCTCTTGACAGTACCATCGGCATTGTACTTGACATATACGAGCCCTTTGGCACCCACCTGCGGACGTTTAACGAAATCTGTCAGTTGGTCGAGCTGCTTGCGGGTGTAATCGGCACATCCCGGCACACATATACCGCCGATATATTTGGCGTCATTGAATACGGCGAATTCACCCTTGCCACGGAATACATCCATCATCTCTACGAATGTCATGCCGAATCGGAGATCGGGCTTGTCGCTACCATAATATTTCATTGCGTCGTGCCATGTCATCTGTTGCAATTTTGCGGGCAGGTCCACACCTCTAATCTCCTTAAACAGATGACGGGCCATATCTTCGAACAGTGAGATCACATCCTCCTGATCGACAAACGACATCTCGCAGTCTATCTGTGTGAACTCGGGCTGACGGTCAGCTCGCAAATCCTCGTCGCGGAAACATTTTGCTATCTGGAAATAACGATCAAAACCACTCACCATGAGCAACTGTTTGAGCGTCT
Organism: uncultured Prevotella sp.; assembly: GCA_905202125.1. Classification (GTDB taxonomy): domain Bacteria; phylum Bacteroidota; class Bacteroidia; order Bacteroidales; family Bacteroidaceae; genus Prevotella. The sequence continues at coordinate 5,061 of CAJKQX010000013.1, read as the reverse complement.
GCGGACTCTGTGGCAGAGCATAGAATTGTCCGGGATTCATACGCGAAGGCACAACAAAGTCGCGCGCGCCCTCAGGCGTACTACCTATAAGAATAGGTGTCTCAACCTCAATAAACTCTTTGGAATCAAGAAAATTGCGTATCAATATGGTCATACGATGGCGCAGTTCGAGATTGGCTCGCACACAGGGACGGCGCAAATCCAGATATCGATATTTCATACGAATATCATCGCCGCCGTCGGTATTGTCTTCAATTGTGAACGGAGGTGTCACGCTCTCAGACAAGATATTCAGTGTCTTAACCCAAACCTCAATCTCGCCCGTAGGCAGATTGGCATTTTTGCTTTCACGCTCTCTCACCAGGCCTTCAACCTGTACACAAAACTCACGTCCGAGTTTTCCTGCCATACCGCACAATTCACTATCGTCAGACTCGTTGAAAACAAGCTGGGTAATACCGTATCTGTCGCGCAGGTCGACAAATATCATACCACCCATTTTTCTGATGCGCTGCACCCATCCGGCCAAAGTCACGCTCTTGCCGGCATCAGAGAGACGTAGCTCTCCACACGTATTGCTTCTATACATGATATTTTCTATTTATCTTTTTTGCAAAAGTACAATATTTATTCGAAAAGAGAAAAAAAAGCCACACATATATCCTTTGTTTATAAAATCGACCTGTGCAGTTGTTAAAAGAGTTAAAAAATCCCTGTTTATCATTTTTCACTGTGAAAAACGTATAAAAAAAAGCACTCACCCATTATTCTTTTGTTACTTTTGCAGAGATAAAATTTAAATTTGAAAGATTATGAAAAAACTTTTCATTCTGTCAATGATGATGTTGATGTCGGTAGGCATAACATTGGCACAAGAGAAACAGGCTGTCATGAAATTTGAAAAAACACTTTATAATTTCGGTAAATTCAGCGAGAAGGAACCCATTCAGAAATGCGTGTTCACATTCACCAACACAGGTAATGCCCCGTTGATTATCCATCAGGCTGTGGCCAGTTGCGGTTGTACCGTTCCCTCATACACCAAAGCCCCCATCAAACCGGGAGAAAAAGGCGAAATCAAGGTGACATACAGCGGTAAAGGCGCATTCCCCGGTCATTTCAAAAAGGCCATCACTGTGCGTTCAAACTCCACGACGGAGATGGTGCGTCTCTACATCGAAGGCGAAATGATGGCCGACGAATAGAAACATTCTTTATAAAAAGATATAAACGAAAGATAAATGACGGGCACACCATAGGTATGTCCGTCATTTGCAATAAATCACCCTATATGATTTTTTATTTTTCCGCCACCGGCAACACTCTGTGGGCAGCCCGCGAAACCGCCCGCATCATAGGCGGCCGCACAATAAATATGTCTGACACCGACAACCACCATGAATATACCCTCGATGCCGACGAGCGAATAGGATTTTTCTTTCCGGTTCACGGTTGGAGACCACCCGCCATCGTACGCCAATTTATCAGTCGTCTCAAAATAGACAATGCCGAAGGTCACTACTGCTACGCTGTATGCACAGCCGGCGACACCGTGGGCGAAGCCATCGACATTCTCGAGCATGACCTTCACGACATTGGTATCACCCTGCACAGCGCATTCTCATTGATAATGCCCGAATCGTACATCGGACTGCCGTTCATGTACCTGGACAAACCGGAGAGCGAAAAGGCTAAACAGAAGGCTGCCGCAGAGAATCTCAAACGATATACCGAACTCATCATTGCAAGAAAGAGAGGCATTAAGAAAGTGACGGTCGGCCGATGGCCCAAAATCAACAGCAGATTATTGGGGCATGTGTTCCATAAATATATTGTGACAGACATGCCGTTTCGCGTGGATGCAGACAAATGTACACAATGCGGCAGATGCGCAAAGGTGTGTCCGGTAGACGACATCATAGGTGGTCCGGGCCTGACACCGCAATGGGCACACAACGGGAGATGTATGTCTTGCCTGGCATGCTACCACCACTGCCCGACCAATGCCATCGAATATGGCAACCGAACACGTGGCAAAGGACAATATTGGTACGGACACGACAAGGAGGAAACACAAAAATAAGATTCATCGGCAGCCAAATCCATAAACACTATTTAACATTAAAACATTCCCGATTTAACATTTCATTTTTCGTGAAATAGAAAAACGCGATAGTCGTTTTGCAATCTCGAGATGGCAAAACGGGGCATAATATTTGAACAAAACAGCAAGTAGTGTACAATTTTCAATCCTAATTGCCGTCCAAAAGAGCCTTACTTGCATCCCCAAAGGGGCCCTTTCGCACTCCGAAAGGGTTCCTTTTGCATTGCAAAAGGGCCTCTTTTGCAAATCCGGAGCAATGCGCATGTTGGCAAAAAAGACAAACACACTGAGTATCAATAGTTTAAGAAAAATCGCCATATTTCGCGTATTTCCAGCCGCAGAAAAAGTTTTTCAAAATATCGCAAGCATTTTCGATTTTTCGATTAAATTTTTAACATTCGGTACCGTGATGTTAATATGTATTAACACAGATTTTGCTATATCGAAAAATCAACAATAATGTATAAAAAACACATCCCGAACGACATTCAAAACGTATCGTTCGGGATGTACAGATATCAATATTCGCGTTCGCCAAAAATGGCTGTGCCAACCCTCACCATCGTCGAGCGGCATTGTACGGCAATGGTGTAGTCGTGGCTCATACCCCAGCTGCACTCACAGAACGAGTCGTCATCGCTGAAATAAGTCTGTCTGACCTCATCAAAAAATGCGGCAGCCGTCATAAACTCGGAGCGTATCTGATCCTTATCATCCACATTGGAAGCCATCGTCATGAGTCCGCAGATGCACACATTATTTAATGTACGCCACTCGCCATCGGCCAGAAGAGCGCGGCAAGCATCAAGCGTCAGACCGTATTTGGTGTCCTCCTGTGCCACATGCAACTCCAAAAGCACATTGATGACACGTCCGCATCGCTCGGCCTGACGATTGATCTCGCGCAGCAGACGGATAGAGTCCACCGTCTCGATCATGGATATATACGGAGCGATGTATTTCACCTTGTTGGTCTGCAGATGACCTATGAAATGCCATCTGACGTCATCGGGCAGAGCACCGACCTTCGTAGCGAGTTCCTGTTCCCTACTCTCTCCGAAGATGCGTTGGCCTGCATCATAAGCCTCCCGGATGACCTCGGCGGGATGAAATTTGCTCACCGCCACCAGCTTCACGCCGTCCGGAATGTTTTGTCGGATTTCATGCAGATTGCGTCCTACGTCTACACACATTATTCAGCGTTGGTTTGCGTTTCGTATTCGGGTTTGTCGTCCGGCTCCGATTTTTTCAAGGGAGCATTGTGCTCATACACATCCATAATCTTGGTTTCGGATATATTGGCAATGACATAATCGATGGCCGTGCTACCCATGACCTCCTCGATGTTCTTGACAGCCCCGTTGAAATTGGCAGCCTGTACGAGATACGTCACGTTGGTGCGCTTCTCCTTGTCAGTTTTCTCATCCAATGTGATAAAGGTGAGCTTGGCCTTATACCAACGGTCGTCCGCCTCGCTATCACTGAAAAAGACTTCACCGTAAGCAGCAGGATTGATATTCTTCACCTCAAATTCACCGGTCATGTATGGCTCCATCTCGTGCGTGATGGCCTCTTCAGCCTCACCGAAACTGAGAGCATCCACCACATACGTCTCACTCACTTTCTTCTGTCCGCCATCCTCGGCCTGACGGTCGTAGCGCACGGTTGTCTCAAACCAGTTAGTTGTTCTTGATCTCATATTCGCATATATTTATTTTCAGACGGCAAAAATAGCAATTAATTCCGAAAAACATCGCAAGCTAAATATGAAATAAAAAGGAATGTCAATAAAATCACACGGCTCTTTCATTTAAAAAATACAATAACGACACAAAGCCCCTACCCAGTCCGGTTTGGATTGAGCTTATAATGCTTTGCTGAATGTCAAGTAGTTATATGATTATAAAAATCGTATTTTTGCTATTTTTGACGCAGGAATGCCATCAGGTGGGTGAAACTCATCGACACCCATCTGATTAATTCGGCATTGCCTTTTTTCTTGTCGGAGTGTTTTTTCCGTCGGCCTCGCCAGATCGAGAAGATGCCATGTGCTATTCGCTGCAGAGTGTCGAGGTTGCGCGCAGTCCGAGTTGATTTTCGCTTTATGCTGTCCTGCATAAAGTTGCAGTCAAGTGACCAGTGCATGGCTTCGATTCCCCAGTGGCTTCTGATTATGGCGCCCAGGCGGGAAGCGTGGCCGCGCAGTCCTGTCACGTAGTATCGTGTTTCCGTTGTCAATTTCCCGGTGGATTTCCTGATTGTCTCGGATTCGAATACGACAACGGTCAGATTGCCGCCCCATTTATTCCTGTCCGCGATGAGGGGCAGTCCGTCATACACGCTATAAGTGCGTGTTTCGATTCTGCCGTGCCCGATTTCCGGTCCTTCGGTATGGACATCCAAAGGGGTTGCTGACTTGATGTTGTCTTCCACACCGTAGCGGAGAGTGGGTTGGTTTGCCTTGAGTTCGATTATGAAGTCAGCTCCTTTCTCTCTGATTTTGTCGATGATATCTTTATGCATGGACATTGCATCGGCCGTGATAATCTGTCCGGCTATATCCAGTTTTTCGAGCAGCACTGGCCCTGCAACGATTTCATTGCTCTTTTCCCGGCAGGCTTCGGTGGCAAGCGTCAAGCCTGTTCGGGAGGAATATGCCGAGACAATATCCGGATTGCGCCCGTTGGCGCAGGTGGTGCCGCGCATGGCTTTGCCGTCTATGGAGATTATGTCAGTCTCTCCGTCTTCTTTCAATTCCCTGTAGAAAGTTTCCATGAATGCTGCCATCCTGTCAGCCATGCCGAGATCATCCAGCCCCATCTCGATGCGGAAGAGGGTGGGTTCTGACGGAACGTCGTTCTTGAGCATGCCAAGGGACTGAAATTTCTTGAGATTGTGTTTACCGAAGTCGATTATTTCGGCTCTTCTTACATGTCCTGTCATGTGTGCCAGAACAA
>CAJKQX010000012.1 GCA_905202125.1 uncultured Prevotella sp. | reverse complement strand
AACAGAGGGATAAGACAAGTAAATGGCAGAGGAGTTGATGAAATACCCAATTTACACTTGATGTAAATTGCGGAAAGTTGTTATCAAGTCCACCAAGCCATTAGCGAAGCGACCTGCATAGCGGTACTTGGCGTTCCCTCGCCGCAGTAACTTTGCAAAGGAAAATAGAGCCGGCAAGATGAGCCGGAGAAGTTCATAATTCATTAAGAAATTCATTCTATATAAAAGTCGAAAGCACTCCATAGAAAAGGGAATGAAAATTTCTCTGCCGGATAAAAAGGGTATTAAACAGACATTTAGGCTATACTTAAATGAGATAAAACAGGTATTGCCATCAAAGAGGGCAACGATGACGACGGACTGAACCAATATACCGGCTCAGCCCGTTAATACTCAAATTTTATTCTCCCTCTGACATTGCTTTTCCGTATGCAACGATTTCATTCATTGTAATCCATTCCGGTTTTTCATCTTCCTTGAAACTATTATAAAGTTCAGCCATCAGTTTAATTTGCAGATTTACATTGCCAGCCCACAAACGTCTGATATTCCGATTGCCGTAATTAAGGTAGTATTCGCAATCAGCTTGTAAACGACCTAATAATTGGTATCTGAATACCATATCACGATGTAAAACTCTGTCTATTATCTTTCTCTCATCTGAATTTGTTTCCATATTTGCCATAATCTTTTTATTTTGATTTTTTCTCCCTCATTTTGAAGCCTTTATCGGCTTTCTTGTCGGGATCTGAATTTTACGTGCAACCAGGAGACTGTGGAAACAGAGGGATAAGACAAGTAAATGGCAGAGGAGTTGATGAAATACCCAATTTACGCTTGACGGAAATTGCGGAAAGTTGTTGTCAAGTCCACCAAGCCATTAGCGAGCAGACCTGCATAGCGGTACTTGGCGTTCCCTCACCGCAGTACCTTTGCAAAGGAAAATAGAGCCGGCAAGATGAGCCGGAGGAGTTCATGATTTGTAAAGCACAGCCTTTGTATAAGGGGCGATAAATTTGTACTATATCAAAAACAAGAGAGCCGATCCATCACGGACAGGCTCTCCCTTCAAAAGAATTGACATTTAACTAATCAATTTGAACAAAAAGAATCTTACACTTTACTATTTCATATATAGCATGACTTTGGTATGTCTGTTAGCTTCAGTGGGTACATAATTGGAAATACCTCCTTGACTGACCTTTGTTATATTTTCAACAGCCACTCCGCGCCTGCGCAACTCCGTAGCAATATAATCAGCTCTCGATGCGCTCAACTTATTGTTTATATCGGCAGTTCCAGTGGCAGCGTCTGCCGCACCTGCAACAGTCACGGATAATCCGTATTTCTTTGTCACACGCGCCAGTTCATCCAGATTGACCAACTGGGATTTATCGGTCAGTTGAGCCGTGCCGAGCTCAAAGAAGAAATAGACAGGTGAACCGATGCACTTGTTGCCGGAACCTATAAAGGAGAGATAATCCGAATGGCTATAAATGGAAATGCTGTCATTATTCATATCTGGAGACAGCAGGGAATCGCCACCTGTGACATAGAAACCGTTTACAACGCTACCGTCATTATTGGGTATGGCATTGGCAAATTCAGACTTACTGAACAAACTGTCATTGGACAATGGAGACTTGCCATCCCAATGCCTGTTTTTCAATCTTGCCCGGAGCGAGTTCAGTCCGCTGTAATCGTTTCTCGGATAGACATTGCCCAAATTCTCCCGGTCATCAAACATCCTGCTATATTTATCAAGCAAGCCCTCAATTTCCAGAATCTTCTTCAATTCGTTTATCGTTCTCATCGACCTATCATGTTGCCCGGTGTATCTGCGATTACTCTCCGATAGCTGTGTGGCGTAACCAATCAGCCACTCGTTCTGCTGGATGTAAGGACTCGCATCAACGGCACGTTTCCAGCCGGCCTTTCCAATCTTAAACGACAAGCCGGCTGACACGGAGAGCATATTATCTCCAAAACTATTGGATTTACCATAGCCGTCAAAGTCCTGGAATGTGGAAATATTGCCAATTTCCAACAATGCAGACAGCCGTTTACAGATACGGTATTGCCCCTGTATTCCATATGAAACGGCAAACGGATTATGTCCGTTCTGCGGATTGTGCAATAGTCCCAATCCTATGAATGGAATGATTCCCCAACGAGGATTCTCCACCTTGCCATACCGATATCCAAGCACATTCCACATCAAGTCAGCATGAAAGTGATGGTAGTCATTTGTGACCAGTTCGCAATCTTTGAACTGCCAACCTCCATAACCGATTCTTGCTCCGATCTGCGGAGTGAACCACTTGCCGAGCGATGCGGAAACAGTAGGTTTTATTCTGTCAAATAAGTCGGCACAACCAACAGGTTTGCCAATGAACGCACTTGCACCACCTTGAAGACTGACAAACCAGTTACCGTTCCAAGGCGATGTCACGAATACACCCTTATGGTAAGTCGGCTCCAAAGGCCGGAGCATCTGTTCGATATCAGTGTACGACTCCAGCTGTACAGTGTCCTTTGTCACAGGTGGTACAGCCGCTTTCATTTGCAGTGAACAGCCAATACCTGCCACTGCCAGAATTAAAAATATTTTCTTTGTCATATTCAACGCATTATTTTGTTTTGTTATCCATTGCAGAAAAACATATTCTGCCGATTACCTCTTTTGCTTCTTGCCGGAAGCCGGTCGCATCATTCTGCTTGCCATCATCATGCAACGCCTTGCCCACGCACGGTTATCCTCGTCATCATCCTTTCCCCATTTAAGGTTGCTTTTACTTCCTCCACCGCCATGCGTTTCGGCAAATGTAGTGGCATCGTTGACCATACCAAGGAAGAGGAGCGTGGCGCAGTGCATCACTTCCGCCCCTTGCTCGGTCAGGCTCTGCAACAAAGAACCGTCAAAGACGGATTGCTCCGCAGCTCCCATTTCAGCCACTCTTGCCGAATGCTCTCCAACCAATGTTTCCAGCATTACATCTTTGAGCAGCACATCCACGTTGGAATGGATTTCACGACTGTACTTATAGGCTTCGCCTTTCAGTTCCTCCGTGCGCTCGCCAATGGCATCCATGTCCCTTTTAAGGGTTTCAAGCTGTTGGTCAGCCGTCCGTAGCTTATCCTGCTTGTCTTCCAGTTTCGTTTGGATAGAAGCCAGTTCTTTTTCCAACCGTTCCCTCTCGGCTATAATGGCAGTTGTATCTCCCTGATGGGATTGAAAGGTGCGTTCCAATGCCGATAGTTGGGATTCCTTTTCCGCTTTCGCTTTTCGGAGGTTGTCCACCATTGAGGTCAAGCCTTTCACCCTGCGCTCCGCCAGACTTATTTCCACTTTAAGGTCGGACAGTGCTTTTTTGTGTTGGACAACCTGTTCCTCTATATTGGTACATTCTTCCGATAGGTGTCGGCGGTATTCCTCCGTGCTTCGATGTCTTGCCCCGGTTTCGGAAACATTACGTCCCCGTTCCAGTTGCCATTTTTCGTTCACTTGCGAGAGTTCATCGTGTAACATTTTCATTCTTGCAGAAAACTCATATTTGTCCTTTCCTGCAAACATCTTTTTGAACGCAAACTTACCGTTTTGGATTGGCAATAAGGTAAGGTGCATATGTGGGGTCGTTTCATCAAGATGTACATAACACCCGACAATATTCTCCTCACCGAATCTTTCACTCATGAACCGGTACATATCCTTTGCCCATTCTTCTATTTCCGGCTTTCGTTGAAGCGAAGCATTGGCGGTATTGTTACCGGAACCATACACGACCGTTTGCTCCCCAAATGCAAGCTGACGCATTTGTTCTTTCGAGCCACCTAATATGAAATCCACAACTGTGCGGAATTTTGGCTCTGCCAAACCCTCATTCGGGTCTTTTATTCCACGCAAGGCAAGGTTTTCAGCCATGCGTTCAGGAATAGACTTGTCCTTGTTTACAGGTCGCACCTTATCGCCCTTTACAATCTCGAAATTCAACCGTTCCCTCTGGCGGTCATAAGTTCCCTTTTCTATGGCGTGTTTCCAGCCGCTTTCCGTCCAGTTACGCTGGTGTTCGTTGCTTTGCGCGGTGGTTATGCCTTTCATCACGTTCATGTGCATCACCTGCCATGATTTTTCAGCCATATCATCCGTTTTTATCGGACAACCGATTTGCCCCAGCTTGCTGCTTGTCCGGCAACCACTCCCACCGACCGCAGTCGTGTGGGGTATTGAGTTACCCGTACTTCCCTCTGTTTGGTCAGCGTGCAAGCACCGTTGCGCGTTTATAATGGCAAGCCTACAAATGTAGGGCATCACGGCTCGTCCGTGGTTATACAATAGTTTTTGACTTACAACATCGGTTGTGGAGTCTATAAAAGGGTGGAATCACGCTCCTGGTACTTTGCCCATAACGCCCTGAACGGTTGTCGGAGCGTGGCAAGCATATCCGTTTCGCTCGAACTATTGGCCGCGCCGTCGTTTCCAGCGTCCAGAATCATCTTGGCGGTTATCTTGGATGCCTCCAAAAGTGAAGTCCAGTCACCTTCCAGTTCCTTGTGAAAGAACTCCAGGAAATCGGTCGGGTCATCGAAGCGCGAATTTCGTATGACACGTTTCAGTCCGGCTACGGCTACACGCTCGACAATCTCTTGGGCAAACTCCGTTTCTGCACCTGCCTTTATTGCCGGCTTGTCGCCCGAATGATCTTTGCCGGATTCATCGGCAAGCCGTTTCCGTCCGGCTTCATGATACTGTCCACAAATCTCTCCCATATCTTCGTCAGACAGATTGCCATTTATCCATTCGGACAAAGCCTTGTCCAAATCATCGGCAAGTCCGGCCCCTGTATGACCGGTATAAGAGGTAGGAGTTTCGCCACTGGAGAATGGCGCAAAAGTCACGGTAATGACCACACTCTTTGCGAACCTTGTCCGACGAACATATCCCATCTCCTCCAGTTTGTCAAGGAACGCCCTGACGGTAGCCCTGTGCCAGTGCCATTCCACCGCAAGGTCTGAAATGGTCACATGACACTGGTCAGCCTGCAACACATACTCGTGGTTCTTCAAAAAGGGAGCGATAAAACCTGCCGTTGCTTTCTCCAACAGGTCGTAGTAGGCACCGGTCTTTGTCTTCCGTTCACCGACTTTCTCTTTGAGGTAGTCGAAAAACATCATATCTGCCAATACCTGATTGGCGGCTCTATTCTTGTCTTTCATCATTTCATTTGATTTTTATTTGACTATATGTGGATTCTATTAACCTGCCACTATCCACTTATTCGTGGCAGGTTCGCGTGATGATGTCAGCAGTAATGTTCGGACATTGTTTTTGGATTTTCTTTCAAATGCTTGCGCGTGTCTTCATCCTGCCATTCGGCTAACACACGGCAAGAGGGATAGAACATGGCAGTCAAAAGAAGAAAGGCGAGCGTAACCGCCAAAGTGTGCAAATGTGGAATAGCGCAAATAGCCAATGTAAGCAATGCGGTCAATACAAAACATTTCCTGTCCTCGTGGAGTTTGTGCAACCACTTGTCTGTTCGTTTGAAAGAAAACAGAACGGCACAGAGAATGGTCGAAAGCAGGATTCCCCATTCGCCGAAGTGTCGTCCGGCATAAACATAATGATAGAGTAACAGGAAGATAAGCATACACTGCACATATAGTTTCCTTGCACTCTCGCTACCCGCCATTCTGAGGTAAAACTTTGCCATAAAAAGCCGGTTGCTCCTATACAATGACATGGGCAGTATAATGAGCAATGCTGGAAATAACATTTCGATGATAATCCAAATCATAATCGTAATCCTTTGTGTAATCAGTATTGTTTGAATAATGGCATTTCGGTCAGCTCCAGTTTGACCAGTCCATAGGTGGCAATCTCTATAATGGCTTCCACATCCTTGGCTTCGAGATATGACGCTCCTTTTTTAAGACGTGCCTTTAGCTCGTGATTCTTTTGACGATACCTTGCCAATGCCTTGTCCAGCTCGTATTCGGATATGCTCCATTTCGTGCCACGCTCATAGCCATTGTGCTTATAAGTGGAACGGAGCCGGAGCATACGGCACACGCAGGAAACCGGTCTGCCCCGTCTGAACACGACACTTTGCCTGTATCCATATCCGTCATCCACGACTATCCAACTCCTGTACATATTGATAATGTATAGCATTTGCAGGTATATCGTCCGTCTCATATAAATTCGGCAAGCAACTCCTCCTTGGTCTTGCGGTACTTGAAATGACCGGTCTTTTCGTGAAGTTTCAAGTCAAGACAGATGTCAGAACACATGAACTCCAATGATTCATAGATGGTCACGTCAATGCGGTCAACCTTGCCGGTATCAGAAACTCTCGCGTTCATCTTGAACATCTGCCCGAAAGCCGGATTGGAATAGGCACAGGTGCTGCTTCCGAATGTCGTTGCGCTTGAAGGAATATGATGATAAAGGGTTATCAGCTCCATGTCGTCCTCGAAGATGTCCATTACTTCTTCCAGATCGTATGGGTCTGCAAGCGGAAACGAAAGGAGGACGTAATCGTCATAGAACTGCGGCTGTTCCATTGTGGTTACATCCAGCAATTGCGGAAGCTGGAGCGGCACAAAGGAGAGAAAGTCATCGTAAAAAAGTTGTAGCATAACTGTTGTGTTTATTTGTTTCTGGTTCGTCAAATGGATGTGAGCATTATCTTGATCAGTACTCCGGGCAATACCTGCCATTGGCCGTTGTCCGTTCCGGCAGTCTTGTTGAGTTTGGCTATCATCTGAGGTGTCCGGTCAGCGACTGCATGAAGTGTTGTCCTTTCCATATCGGACAGAACAGCCACGCTGAAACCATCCAAGGCAACATACGGCTGCAACAACATCCAAACGTAAGCCCTTGCCTGCGCTTCTGTCTTTACATTGCCTTGGTTGATGTCATCACGGCAAGCCAAAGCGTTGAGTATGATTCTCCGGTTGGTTCGTCTGGCTGTATATACCAAGGCATCCCGGTAAGAGAGCCTGCCATTCTCCGCAGACTGGAATATCGACAGGCAGCATTTCTCCGTGTCGCGCGTAATGGCAGAAAGGTCGGCATCGGCAAGTTCAGGAAGATGGCTCAGAAAAGAACGGAACAGCCTGTCCTCTTCTTTTATGAAAGCAAGCATTTCACTCTTGCCGCTTATTCCGGATTTCAATGTCTTGGAAAGGAACATCCGGTATTTTTCAACGACAGCATCGGCGCTGCCTTTATATGTCTGGACGGAATCCAATGGTTTGAAAAACGGCTCCGCTTCCGCTGCCGACTGCATCAGCTCCGTGTCTTGCCGGTATTGGGAAGTCTGTTCTCTGATGAGCAACACATCCGCAAAAGTTCTCGGCTTCTCCAGAGCCAGACGGGTAAATTCAATGCACAACGAATCGTGCAATCCACGAATTTCGCTTTCGTAATTGGCGTGAATACGGTTTGCCGTGTCTTTGGCAACGCAGGCAGATACCGAATCCCGAAGCGACTGCCAGTCGTTGACTTTTTCAATCAGACGGTCTGTTGGCAGGTTTGCTTCCTTTCGCACCTCAGACAGGTATGACCTGTAAGCATCGGCAGCATTTTTAACGGTCTGAAACATACTGTTGCCGGTCTTTTCTCCGCATGATGCCAATGTGACAATGGCAAAACATACGGCAAAAGATTTGGCATACGAAGCACATTTCTTTGAGTATGATTTCAAGTTTCCTCTCTTCGTTTTTTGCATTGATTCTACTTTAAACAAGCCTTTATACATGATATTTTTATTGGTTTATGGCGGCAAAGTTAAGTATAAAAGTTTGTATGATAATACTCTAAAATAAAACTTTAATCTATTTTCTTTTTCATACTTACGAGTATAATCCGCGAAATAAACAAGAGCGTAACAAGTGAAAATACAAAGTATAATAATTGAAAAATATTTTGTTGAGTATGATTTTAACCGAATTAAACTTTGTATCTTTGCACTTGGTATCATTTAGCATTGAACAGCACTATGGCAAAAGTAGGTTACATATTCAAAGCAGCCGGCTATGACGGCTTCGACACTGATGTGGAGTGGATGAAGCAATACGGTTGTGTACAAGTGATTGAGGAGGAAAACGGACACGAGAAACTGCGTCCCCAATGGAAACAGCTTATGGCAAATATGGAACGGGGAGACGAAATCGTACTCGCTAAATTCAGCAACGCCCTGCGTGGTTCTCGTGAACTGGCGGCATTCATCGAGTTCTGCCGTGTAAAGGTGGTGCGGATTATCTCCATTCACGACAAGGTTGACAGTCGTGGCGACCTGTTCCCTGAAACCAAGGCTGTGGATGTGTTGGAGATATTCGGTGCGCTTCCGGAGGAGTGTGCCGCATTGCGAAAGGCTTCAGCGCATATCATCCAACTAAAGCAGAACATAAACCAGCCGTCCAAAGAGAATAACATCAGCAAGGTGGAAAGGGAGAAAACCATCGTGGCGATGTACAACAACGGGCATTCCATTGATGACATCTGGAAAGTAAGCGGATTCAGCAGCCGCAGCTCCGTATTCCGCATACTAAACAAATACGGAGTTTCGCTCAATCGAGGTAAGTTCAGCGGCCCGCTGGGAAAACGTAAACCGAAATAAGAATAAAGTAAACTATAAAAGATACTGCATATTTGAGAAAAAGCAGTATCTTTGCAAGGTAAATATGTTCGGCATATGTGTATTACAGACAAACTCAAAGAAGAAGGCTTCGTCTCGACTAAGAATTTGAGCGACTGGCAAGAACAACAGTTGCAGGATGCTGTCCGTAAAGGCGAAGCGGTAAGGCTCAAAAACGGCATATATGCAGATATTGATGCCTTGGCAAATACCATGGTGGATATACGGATGATAGTCCCCGGTGGCATACTATGCCTTTGGTCGGCATGGTCTGTTTATAATTTGACGACACAGATACCCAATGCTTACTATATAGCCATTGAACGAACACGAAAGATCGTTCTGCCTGATTATCCGGAATTTCAACTGGTTTATCAATCCGACAATCTGCTCTCTATCGGGGCAACCCGAAAAAATGTGCAAGGATACGATATTCCTATCTTTGATATGGAACGTTCTGTATGCGATGCAATCAAATACAGAAACAAAGTCGGCATTGATGTAATGGCAGAAATCCTCCAAACTTATCTAAGACGTCCGGACAAAAATATCTCACGGCTGATGGATTACGCATCAAAGTTAAGAATACGCAAAACACTGAATCAATATCTTGAAGTATGGCAATAAAAGAAATACATAATTTCGGCTGTTCGGTAAAAGCCAAACTGTTGAATATCTCACGGAATGAGAAACTTGGGTACCAGATGTTGGTGACAAGATACCTCCAGGAGCGTTTGCTCTATCGTTTGTCGATAAGCCAATACCACGACCATTTCTTCCTGAAAGGTGGAGCCTTGTTGTATGCGCATGAACGCTTTATGGCAAGGCCTACATTGGATATTGATTTTATGGGGCATCATATTGACAATGACAAGGAGAATGTTAAAAAGGTGTTTGCCGAGATTTGTGCGATTCCATACCAACAAGACGGGGTGACATTTTATACAGAAACTCTGAGAACCGAAGACATTGCCGTTGAAAAGAAATATCCGGGTGTAAGGCTCACGCTGGGTGCCTCCATTGATACCATTCGCCAAGACGTATCAATGGATATCGGATTTGGAGACGTGATAACTCCATGCCCTTCCGAACTGGATTATCCAAATTTAATTGACGGATTCCCGGCAACTAACATTTTGGCATATTCATTAGAAACCGTCATCGCCGAAAAGTTTCAAACTGTGATTGTAAGAGCGGAAGCCAACAGCAGGATGAAAGATTTTTACGACCTATACACTATTTTACACGGAGGGAAATATGACAGTGAGATATTAAGTGAGGCCATTAACGCCACTTTTGAAAATCGCCAGACTGTCTATGCGGACAATCATATTGTATTCAGCAATGATTTTACCAACAATACGGACTTAAACACACGATGGAACTCGTTTGTCAAGAAACTTAAACTCCAACAAGAACTGACTTTTCCTGAAGTTGTAGGTTTCCTGCAAACCAAGCTCGAACCTTATTGGAAGAAACTGAAATAGCCACATATTGCATTGATATTTAACATTATATATTCGTCTATGTCGCGATTTTTTTGTATCTTTACAAGTAGTAATCAGAAATAAATCAGTGATATGGGAGACGTAATCATTACAGTATTGGGATTGTGGGTGTTCATCAAAATCGTGAAAGTGATATTCGGAGGCTGGAGCAAAAGCGACTACCAGCGGGACAGGTAAGATTCAACCAACAGAATGCAGCCTATGACAGTCGTTCATGTCTGGCATAGCGAGGGACTTAAAAATCAGTATTTAATTCTCCCTCTTGTCGAAAATATCAACCCAAGCAAAGGGTGGGCAGTAAACGAGTTTCTTCTGTAAGCCAGATAAATAACAAAATGTTTTGCCTACCGGGAGAAAACGAAGTCTTGGAGCGGTTGGCAAATCTTTTTGTATCGGGCGATTTCGGCAGAGTGTCTTGCGAAAGAGGAGCAACGTGCAACATTGCGCAGCCGAGCAAGTCTCTCGAAGAAAAATAGAAGAAGCCGTTTACGGGATGGGTGAAAACTTATAATGGGCAACCCATAGATGTATAACAGGTAAACATACGAGCAAAAACAAAAGCGACCGAAGTCGCTTTGTTTGTCGGAACGAGGCAGGAGTTATTTCTTGCCTTTTTTCGTTTTCTTTTCCGGCTCCGCAGGAGTTTCTTCCTTGTCGGGTGTCTGGTAGAACTTGTTAGCGACCATGACGATGCGGTTGTGTTTCACGCCGTCCTTGTCAATCCATTCTTCGGGTTTGAAGTAGCCCTCCACTGTAAGCAGGGTACCCTTGGTGATTTGGGCAAGCGAATCGGTGTTGGCGTTGTTGCGCCAGGCTTCCACGTTGATGAAAGCGGACACGCGTTTTGTTTCCTCGCCACTCTTCTCCTGACGGCTTACTGCCAATGAGAAGCGTGCCACGCTTGCGTTTGCGAACTGACGGATTTCTGCGTCCTTACCTACGAATCCTGATACTGCGAAATTGTTCTCAATCTGTTTCATGTTACAATGCTTTAAGTTGTTAATTAAATTATTTTTACGCTGCCAATATAAGTGAGTGCAGTTACAGGGGTGCGACAAGGTTAGCAATCAAATACTCTTTATTTTTGTCAGCGTAAGCCGTCAAAACCTCCGGCCCGATAAAGGAAGATTTGTGAAGCTACACCATTGACCAAGGCTTTCAGCCGTACCCGGCTGCATACTAACTTTGCAACGGAAAAATGAGGAATAACACGGCCAAAAGCTGTAACGATATGGATTGGTGAATAAACAAGTGAGCGAGGTTCGCAGACAAAGGACAGCATCCGTCCGCAGACACAAAGTTTCAGGTACGCTTCGGCTGTAAATCCAAAAGGAGCAGAGGGATGAAGCGAGGAATCAAGTACGTCCTCTCAATGTGGATGCCGTAATACAGAATCCGTTATGACGCTGCACAGCCAAAGGTATTTTGCTATGGAAGGGATACCCAAAGAACAGAATGGCACACGACGATCGCGGAAACCAGCATCAGAATAGCCGCGTTCTACCTTACCGACAGAACCGGAGAAATCAAGGCAAAGAAAACAAAGGCAAGAAGTACGGTGCTCGTTGAACAAAGCAGCCCGGTCGCCATTGCGAAATATGAAATGCCATATATACAAAAGGAGACTTGACAGTCAAAGATGAGTATATAAGAGGAAGAACGGCTTGCAAGGCAAGCCCAAATTATAAATTATAAAAGTTGGTGCCATTGGATATGTATTTCCCAATGGCGTGGACACAACAATGTGGAGCATTGCCCCACATTGCCATTCTGCCAGATGTCGGTCAGTTCAGGTATGACCATTCTTTTATCTCCAGTTCCTCGCCACAAGGGAAATCAATGATAGGGTCACAAATGAACGTGCCACAGAAATTGACTACTACACAGCCGTTTTTCAGAGAGGCTGGTTCACTCCAATCATCGTCCGTATGTCGGATATGATACCACAGTTTACCCTTGGGTAAGGTTTCTGTGGCAATCCGCAAATCAATAAATTCGCCCTCAATGGTCTTGCCATTCGCCAAAGTCAGAAGCATAAGCGATTTGCTTTCTTTTCTGTAATCGTACAGCATAATCTTTCTTTTAATCTGTAATCTCTATTATTTCATCAATCCGACCGCAAAGGAATGTCCGTAAAGCGGTCTTGTCCACAGCATAGTATTCGGCTATATGTCCGTATTGCTTGACAAAGTAGCGTTTCAATATGTCCGAGAAGTCGAAGCGGTAGCCCATAAGTGGCACTGACCTTTTGAAATAGGTGTTGCTGTTCACGCTGTCCGTAAGCCAATTCTTCTGTTGTCGGCTCATTGGCGTACCCTCATTGAGTTGCACTCTTAATTGGTAGACCCTGCTGTCTTGCAGGGTTGAAAGTTCGGGAATATCCCAATCCACAAACCTTGTCGCTATCGGTGTCACCATAAAGCAATCCTCCATTAGTCATAGATTAGCACTTCATCCCGGTATTCCACTACCTCCTTGCCGTTGGTGAGCCTTACCACTATCTCATTGCCGTAGTCTCCAACGACTTCACCCTCTGTATGCCCCTTGTAAGGAGTCAGTAACGTGCATAAGCACCCGATAATGTCCGTATCTTGTTCTTCTTCGTA
Source organism: uncultured Prevotella sp. (assembly GCA_905202125.1). Classification (GTDB taxonomy): domain Bacteria; phylum Bacteroidota; class Bacteroidia; order Bacteroidales; family Bacteroidaceae; genus Prevotella. Next base: position 29,564 of record CAJKQX010000012.1, on the reverse strand, counting down.
ATACATAGTCAGTGAGTTTTTAAGGGTTATCGGTATGACCATTCTCCATTAGAGAACACTTGGAAGTTCACATACTCGTTACATAGTTCGTGTGTCAGCACTCGAATGTAGATTTTGTCTTTGTCCTCCAAAAGAGAAATCATCTTGTTTATCTCTTTTTCGGGATAGTCCCATTTTGACGAAAACTCGCCCTCGATACTGTCTTCCGACCTGTCAAGGTAACAGTCGTAAAATGTGTCTTCCAAAAAGTTCTCCACCTTATCAAGGTCTTTCTCGTTCTCCGTACTTGCGTAGAAGATGTTAGTCGCGTAATTTGCCATAATCGCTTTTGATTTGATTTTTTACTTTTCCCTCTGTTAGCACCAGCTACTTTCGGGTTTGATTAAAATTATGTCGCTTTGCAAGGTGTCCCGGCTCTTCCTGCAAGGCTTCACAGACAAAATACGACCTCAGTTGAAAACCGAGTGTGGAGATTTTGGCTTGAACCGATAGGCTTGACCTTGCAAGGAAGAAAGACGGGATATATACCTTTGCGACACAATTCTTATCTGCCAACCCGAAAGACGATGTGAAACATGAAGAGAATAGTTTGTCCTTGTTATAACAGTTGAATTTAGAACAGGAGAGTCGCTTTATTCAAAAGGCGAATTACAAAGGGGAGGATATGGCGAATACAGCCAAAATAGATTTTCTATTGGCTGGCGAAAAGAAAAAGGATTGAATGTCATAATTCAATCCGTCCACTCTCTTTGTCTATATATACAAAGGATAAATAAACTATTTATGTGTATTACGGAATGGCAATGTCTGCAAAGCGAAACACCGAAATATCAGACATCAGGATAACAAGTCTTGATGCGATAATATTTTTTCTTTTGGTCAGCAACCAATAATTCGAGGTCACGAAAGCGTGAAAACAGAATAATGAAAACAATAACCAAGCATCTGAAAAGAACGAAAACGCTATGTGAAAACAACAGAAAACAACAATTAACAAGCACTTTATATTGGGTAAAATTTGTTTCTTGTTTGTTACTTGTTAAAGCAATAATAATACTTTATACGCTATATTTCAATATGTTATGTATTATATCGTTTTTACCGTTTTAGAAAGATACGAAACCGAAAAACGGGAAAAATCATACTCCGGAACGTGAAAAACCGTCCGATTTTCCGATTTTCATGCACTTGATTTGCGAAAGGGGCCCTTCGGGAGTGCGAAAGGAACCCTTTCGGGAGGTGAAAGGGGCCCTTTCGGAACCCAAAAGGGGCACTTTTCGGGGACATATTCGGTGGTTTTTCAATGTTTTTTGAGGCCTTCGGAAATACGCAAATCGCGTATCGCGTTGATATACAAATATTTACACAAAGTGCTGAAAATTTAGTGTATTTCGGTCGGGCAACCGTCTCGCTCGAAAATATCGCAAAAACAGGACGCAATTTTAACAGTTACCCCCGGAGATAGTTGCGTATTCTTAATTATCTCGACGTATGCAGAGCTCGAAATTAACATTTCGCTCCAAATGTCGGAACCAAATTTATTGGATATGCTGTCAACCTGAACCGACACAAATAAACGTCGGACTATTTGCTAATATCAAATCAAAAGACTATATTTGCGCAAAGAAACGGTAGATAATTTATTTGAAAACTAACGGAATCTGTATGTCATGACAGCGACAGCAAGAATGAAGAACGAACGAGCAGCCAATTTTGAATTACTGCGCATACTTGCCATGTTGGGGGTGGTGGTGAACCATTTCTACAACAACGCCCTGTGCATATACGACTCCTCCGACAATGGGTTGCACATACCGTGCGGTCCGACAGCGGACGTGGCCGTATGGACGGTGCTGGAGCTGATGAAACTCACGGCGCTGGTGAGCGTCAACTGCTACGTGCTCATGACCGGATATTTCCTGGCCACGAAGACCGATCTGCGCACACGGGGGATATGGAACACGTGGAGCCGGACATGGTTCTACTCGGTCGCCCTGTGGATAATAATGATGGGATGCGGCCACGTCGGGTTCTCCCGCTCGGACATGCTGCACTACCTCACGCCTATCAGTACCAACAACTATTGGTTCATCACCAACTATCTGGGACTGATGCTCGTGGCTCCGTTCATCTCGACAATGACGGCGAGCCTCGACCGGCGGCGGTTCGGCATACTGGTAGTGGCGGGCGGCGTGCTGTGTCTGCAATATCCGCTGGGACATATCTTCATATCGCCGCAACAGTTTCTGCTGTTCATCTATCTGTACATCATCGGAGCGTACATACGTCTGCACGTATCCGAAGTACCGCGCGGCCGCACGGTGGCAGCTTTCTGGCTGACGCTGATGGTGATGTCAGGCGTGGCGGTGGTGAAAAACATCGTGCGCGGCGACGGCCGTCTCGACATCATATCGATGGAATACAACGGACTGGTGCTACCCCTGTCGGTATGCGTGTTCATGATTTTCCGGCAGATGAAGATATCATCCCGTCTCAGCCGTCCGATAATATGGCTGGCCCCGTTCTCGCTTGCCGTGTATCTCATACACGAACATCCGCTGGTGGACGAGATGCTGTGGAGAGCCGTGCGGACATACATCAGCACACATGAACTGTGGATATTGCCCTTAGACGTGATCGCTCTGAGCGCCGCCATATACGCAGTCTGCGTGGCCATCGACATCGCGCGCCACTACGGAGTGACTGTCCTGAAGGCCGCTTATCGCCATGTATGGCCGAGGACATGACATACATGACGCAACACATTATATATAATAAAGACCAAAACAACAATATTATGAATTATCTTAAACCTCTGAGACTTGTAGCCGCAATGGCCTTGGTGCCTTTGATGACAAGTCTTGACAATGATCACAACCGTCTGCCGGGACTGTATCCGGGCAGTCCGCAAGAGAATTTCGCACCGCGAATGGTCAAGGACAATGTCTACCGCAACATCGCTCTAAGACGTGCCTCGCGGGCGTCGTCGACCTATGACTACAATCTGACGGCCCAACTCATCACCGACGGCATCACCATCAAGACGCCACCGGCCTATCTCACCGCCACCACCAACAACGGACCTCTGCCCAAACGCGAGCGCGAATGGGCCATAGACGGAGGCGAATACACGCGTAACATACTGACAGGCAGCACGGCATGGCTCAACTATCAGTGGCACGGCATGACCGTCAGGACCGACCGCATCAAACTGGTTTGCACGATGGCGCACCGGCCCGACGCCACAGGTGGATACACCATAACCGTGAGTACACTACTGAAAAACGGAAAAAGGGCCATCATTGGTCGTCAGAAGGGCAACGACATGCCGGGAGAGGCCACGAGAATCAAGGCTCACAGCGACCCCAACAAGGTGACGGCCGATGATGCCACGCTGCCCGTGAGAATGATCGACACAAACATATTGATAGACAATGGCGGACAACCGCTGGACAATATCAAGGTGGAGATGGCCATGAAGGGGGCCGCCCACTGGACAGTGACCGAGATAAAATTCTTCGACCACGACCGCTACGTGTCTGACGTGCTGCCATCCTCGGCCTTCACAAGCGCATGGATGAGCGCCGGCGGCGGCGAGCAGTGGGTGGAGACCGACCTCGGAACGGAGGCTTCGTTTGACAAAGTGATACTGAACTGGCTGGAGAAACCGGCCGCAGGACGCATCGAGACATCCCGCGACGGACACACATGGACCACTGTGGCTGCCCTGCAACGCAACGCATCGCTCACCGACGAGATATCGTTCCCGCTCAATTCGGCCCGATACGTGAGGGTGATGATGCTGCGTCCGGGTGCTACGGGACGCTATGTGCTCAGCGAGATGAAGGTGATGGGACGCGGCGGACTCTCGCCTCAGCCCATCGATGTAGTGGGAGCGCGCGACGGCAAGTACATGCTCGACGGCGGACGATGGCGCCTGCAACGTACCTCGGAGGTCATCGGACAGAGCAGCGACATATCCACCGCCGGCTACGACGACTCCCGATGGGCCGTGGCCACGGTGCCCGGCACGGCGCTCATGAGCTACGTCAACATCGGTGCACTGCCCGACCCCAACCACGCCGACAACATGATGCAGATATCGGAGTCGTTCTTCAACTCGGATTTCTGGTACCGCAGCGAGTTCCAGATGCCTGACGGCATGGAGGGCAAACATGTGTTCCTCAACATGGACGGCATCAACTGGAAGGCCAACATATACGTCAACGGCCGACAGGTGGACCGCATCGAGGGCGCGTTCCAGCGCGGACGAGCCGACATCACGGGCATGCTGCACAGGGGAACCAACGCCATCGCAGTGCAGATAATCAAGAACGAGCATCCCGGAGCGGTAAAGGAGAAATACCGCAACGACACCGATTTCAACGGCGGACTGTTGGGCTACGACAATCCTACGTTCCATGCCACGATAGGATGGGACTGGATCTCGACCATACGCGGACGCAACATCGGTATATGGAACGACGTGTATCTCACGGCCGAAGGCAAGGTGGGACTGTCCGACCCGCTCCTCACATCGCGTCTGGCACTGCCCGACACCACCGCAACAATGACTCCGGCGGTGTGGGTGAGCAACAACACCATTCAGTGCCTGACCGGAACACTCACGGGATGGATAGGCGACATACGGTTTGAAAAGAACATAGTGGTTCAGCCGATGGCCGAGACGGAGGTGACATTCGACCCGGCCGAATACCCGCAACTGCGCGACCGCAAGATGCAACTGTGGTGGCCCAACGGCTACGGCAGTCCGTATCTCTACGACGCGGGATTCGAATTCAAAATAGGTGGTAAGGTCTCCGACGCCGTGTCCTACAAGGCGGGCATCAGACAGGTGGACTGCCACGACATCGACTCGCGACTGACGATGTACGTCAACGGCCGGCGCTTCGTGCCCAAGGGGGGCAACTGGGGATTCAGCGAGAACAATCTGTGCTACCGCGGACGCGAATACGACATCGCCGTGAAATATCACCGCGACATGAACTTCAACATGATACGCAACTGGGTGGGACAGACCGGCGACGAGGAATTCTATGAGGCTTGCGACCGTCACGGCATCATGGTGTGGCAGGACTTCTGGCTGGCCAACCCGGCCGACGGTCCCGACCCGCTCAATGAGTATATGTTCGCATGCAACGCGCGCGACTACACACTGCGCATACGCAACCATCCATGCATCGGCATCTACTGCGGACGCAACGAAGGATACCCGCCTGCCTCGCTCAACAAGCAACTGCAAGAATACGTGGAGACCCTGCATCCGGGACTGACATACATACCAAGCTCGGCCGACGACGGCGTGAGCGGACACGGACCTTACTGGGCGCTGCCGGCAAAGGAGTACTTCGAGCGGCAGACGGGAAAACTGCACTCCGAGCGGGGTATGCCCAACGTGATGACATACGAGGGCCTCTCGAGAACTCTTGACAGCAAAGCGCTGTGGCCGCAGGGCGACGAGTGGGGGCAGCACGACTACTGCCAGAAGGGCGCACAGCGCGGAGCATCGTTCAACGAGATAATAGAGAAGGCCTTCGGCAAGGTGGACAACGCCCGCGATTTCACCGCTCTGGCCCAATGGGTGAACTACGACGGCTACCGCGCCATGTTCGAGTCGGGCAGCCGCGACCGCATGGGTCTGCTCATCTGGATGAGCCATGCCTGCTGGCCAAGCATGACATGGCAATGCTACGACTACTATTTTGAACCCACGGCGGCGTTCTTCGGATGCAAGAAAGCATGCGAACCGCTGCACATACAGTGGAATGCCTCAACGCGAGACGTGGAGATGGTGAACGTCAGTGGCGGACGTCACGACAACGTCAAGGCCGTGCGCGAGATTCTGGACATCCACGGCAACACAGTGAAACGCGACGAACAGACGCTCTCCTTCGACAACGACACGACGGTGGTAATCGACGGTCTGAACGTGGCCGAGCGTTACGACATGAACGGAAACAATGTCTTCTTTGTCCGACTGACGCTCACCGACAATGCCGGAGAGGCACTCTCGGATAATTTCTACGTCTCCTCCAACATCGAGGGCGACCTCAAAGATTTGAAGAATCTACCCACGGCGGACATCAAGTACAGCATCCACACCTCTGACGAATGTCTGAAAATAGACCTCACAAACAGTTCGCAAACGCCCGCCATGATGATCAGACTCAACCTCAAAGCCGAAGACGGCGAGCAAATACTGCCCGTGGACTACTCTGACAATTATTTCCACCTGATGCCGGGAGAAAAGAAATCCGTCACCATCGGATGGAACCGCAAAGACATCAGAAATTCACGTGCCGAGGTGGAAATGTCGGGCATGAATGTGAAAAAAATCTTGTTGAAATGATGCAAAACACATAAAAAACAACCAAAAACGATGGCAAAAACACGAAAAAAGCCCCGAAAAATGCCAAAAAATTACATTTTTATCAATATTTTAACATTTATTGGCCGAATTTCAGTGCACTTTTTTCGAGTTCGAGTGTATTACTATTGAATACAAATCATATTTATATCAAATTTTGAAATGAAAAATTAATAAATATGGTATAAGGCGTCCGTGAGGATACCATCAGAATAAGCTTCGTTTAGGTTAATAATCTAAGAGGAGTTCCGTTTAGCGAAACGGACTCCTCTTTTTTTGTATCCATAAGACGTTTTTTCCTCTTTACACAAAAAATATCATAGATTTTGAGTAAATTTGCGTACTGTTTGCTCCCGCAATAAAAACCCACCCGGGAACACACCAAATTTGTAAATCAAAACAAAAAAATATAAATATGGAACAAAAAAAATACCAACGTACCACCGTAACGGCCGCCCTGCCCTACGCCAACGGCGGTGTACACATAGGACATCTGGCCGGAGTGTATGTGCCGGCCGACATCTACGTGCGCTACCTGCGCCTAAAACACAACGACGTGATCTTCATCGGAGGAAGCGACGAGCACGGTGTGCCTATCACCATCCGCGCCAAGAAAGAGGGCATCACGCCCCAGGACGTGGTCGACAGATACCACTCTATGATCAAAAAGAGCTTCGAGGAGTTCGGCATCTCGTTCGACATATACAGTCGCACTACCTCCGAGACTCACCACAAGATGGCTTCCGACTTTTTCAAAAAGCTGTACGATGAGGGCAAACTCATCGAGAAAACCACAAGACAGTATTACGACGAAGAGGCCAAACAATTTCTCGCCGACAGATACATCACCGGCGAATGCCCCTATTGCCACAATGAGGGCGCATACGGCGACCAATGCGAGAAATGCGGACGCGACCTCTCGCCTACCGAACTGATAAATCCCAAATCGACAATCAGCGGTTCGCAGCCCGTGCTCAAGGATACAAAGAACTGGTATCTGCCGCTGAACGAATATCAGGACTGGCTCAAACAGTGGATTCTGGAAGACCACAAGGAGTGGCGACCCAATGTCTACGGACAGTGCAAGTCGTGGCTCGACATGGACCTTCAGCCCAGAGCGATGACGCGCGATCTCGACTGGGGTATCCCTGTGCCGGTGGACGGCGCCGACGGCAAGGTGCTGTACGTATGGTTCGATGCTCCCATCGGCTACATCTCCAATACCAAAGAACTGCTGCCCGACACATGGGAGAAATGGTGGAAAGACCCCGAGACACGTCTGGTACACTTCATCGGCAAGGACAACATCGTGTTCCACTGCATGATCTTCCCCGTGATGATGAAGGCACACGGCGACTACATCATGCCCGACAACGTGCCGGCAAACGAATTTCTCAATCTCGAGAACGACAAGATAAGCACCTCACGCAACTGGGCTGTATGGCTCCACGAGTATCTCGTCGACTTTCCCGGCAAGCAGGATGTGCTGCGCTATGTGCTCACGGCCAACGCTCCGGAGACTAAGGACAACAATTTCACATGGCGCGATTTCCAGGACCGCAACAACAACGAGCTCGTGGCTGTCTACGGCAATTTCGTCAACCGCGCGCTGCAACTCACAAAGAAATATTTCAACGGAGTGGTTCCGCCCTGCGGCGAGCTCACCGACATCGACCGTCAGACCATCGACGAATTCAAAGACGTCAAGGAGAAGGTGGAGAAACTGCTCGACGCGTTCAAGTTCAGAGACGCTCAGAAAGAGGCTATGAATCTGGCCCGCATCGGCAACAAGTATATCACCGACTGCGAACCGTGGAAGGTGGCAAAGACGGACATGGAGCGCGTCAAGACCATCCTGTACCTCTCGCTGCAGCTCGTGGCCAATCTCGAGATTGCTTTCGAACCGTTCCTGCCGTTCAGCAGCGCCCGTCTGCGCGCCATGCTCAACGTGGAGGGATACGAGTGGGATATGCTCGGATCCACCGATCTGCTCAAAGCGGGTCATCAACTGGGCGAACCGCAACTGCTCTTCGAGAAGATTGAGGACGAGGCGATAGAGCAACAGCTCCGCAAACTCGAGGACACGAAGAAGGCCAACGAGGCCGCTGCCTACAAGGCCGCACCCGTCAAGGATGCCGTTTCGTTCGAGGACTTTGAGAAACTGGACATCCGCGTGGGTCATATCAAGGCATGCGAGAAAGTGAAAAAGGCCAACAAACTGCTCAAATTCACCATCGACGACGGATCGGGCAACGACCGCACCATCGTCTCGGGCATCGCCAAGTACTACGAACCGGACGAACTCGTGGGCAAGGACGTGCTCTTCATCGCCAATTTCCCGCCCCGTAAGCTCATGGGAATAGAAAGCCAGGGCATGATACTCTCGGCAGAGGATTTTGACGGATCACTCAGTGTGACAAGTCTGACAAGACCCGCAAAGCCGGGTAGCAAGGTGTGCTGATAGGACGAAAGGATAATGACAACGACAATAAAACCACCGGATGATGAGACAGATATTAACAACCGTGATGCTGATAGTGGCCCTCGTGTGCCACGCACAGATGGTCGACCCCGTGAAATTCACTGCCGAGATGAAGACCGATGGCACCGATGTGGCCGAGATTGTGTTCAACGGCAAGATCGGCAAGGGATGGCATGTCTACTCCACCCAACTGGGAGCAGGCGGCCCGATAGAGGCTACGTTCAACGTGGACAAGAAAGACGGCGTGGAACTTGTAGGCAAACTCGTGGCCAAAGGCAAGGAGATATCGGCCTACGACAATATGTTCGGGATGACACTGCGCTACTTTGAAAACAGTGTGCAGTTTGTTCAAAAGGTGAGATTCACCAAAGCCGACTACACCATCGAGGCTTATCTGGAATACGGCGCATGCAACGACGAGACGTGCATGCCGCCATCTCAGGTGGAAATAAAGAAACAGGGCAAGGCTCCGAAGATAGCGGCCGTAGAACCAAAGGCCGCCATCGAACAGACGACACCGGCCGCAACACCTGTCGAGAAGGCCCCTTCAGACACGGCAAAAGCAACGATAGCGATACCGGCCGACAGCGTATCCACCGACACGACAGCCACCCCGGCATCAGACATGCAGGATCTTTGGCGACCGGTGATCAAGGAGTTGTCGGCTTATGACGAGCCGCTCGACTCTTCGCTGTTCTACATTTTCCTGGCCGGACTGGCCGGAGGATTCCTCGCACTGTTCACTCCGTGCGTGTGGCCGATAATACCCATGACGGTGAGTTTCTTCCTCAAGAGAAACAAGGACAAGTCGAAGGCCATACGCGAGGCCGCTACCTACGGCGTGTCGATAGTAGTGATATATGTGGCATTGGGCCTTGCCGTGACATTATTGTTTGGAGCAAGCGCACTCAATGCGCTGTCCACCAACGCCGTATTCAACGTGTTTTTCTGTCTGCTCCTCATCATTTTCGCCGCTTCATTCTTCGGAGCGTTCGAGATAACGCTGCCCTCTTCGTGGAGCAACAAGATAGATCGCAAGTCAGAATCGACAAGCGGCATACTGAGCATATTCCTCATGGCATTCACCCTTGCACTCGTATCATTCTCCTGTACGGGTCCCATCATCGGTCTGTTGCTCGTGGCCGTGTCCACTCAGGGCAGCATCATAGCACCGACAGTAGGCATGTTCGGCTTCGCGTTGGCGCTGGCCATACCGTTCACATTGTTCGCCATGTTCCCCACCCTACTCAAGTCGGCACCCAAATCAGGCGGCTGGATGAACGTGATAAAGGTGGTGTTGGGATTCATCGAACTGGCGTTCGCCCTGAAATTCCTGTCCGTGGCCGATCTGGCTTACGGTTGGCACATACTCGACCGCGAGACATTCCTCTCGTTGTGGATAGCCATCTTCGGACTGCTGGGACTGTATCTGCTCGGACTGATCAAGTTTCCGCACGACGATGACAACCGCCGCACCAATGTGCCTCAGTTCTTCCTTGCTCTCATATCGCTGGCTTTCACCATATACATGATACCGGGTCTGTGGGGCGCACCGCTCAAGGCCATCAGCGCCTTCGCACCGCCGATGAACACGCAGGACTTCAATCTCTACAAAAACGAGGTACACCCGAAATTCAAGGATTTCGAGGCGGGCATGGCGGCAGCACGTCTGGAGGGCAAACCTGTCATGATAGATTTCACGGGATTCGGCTGTGTCAACTGCCGCAAAATGGAGGCTGCCGTATGGACAGACACCCGCGTGGCCGAGATACTCAATGACCGGTACATCCTGATATCCCTGTACGTGGACGACAAGACGCCGCTGCCCGCTCCCATCACCGTCACCGAGAAGGGACAAGAGCGCACCCTCCGCACCGTGGGCGACAAATGGAGCTACCTGCAGAGAATGAAATTCGGCGCCAACACACAGCCATTCTATGTGCTGATAGACAACGAGGGAATGCCGCTCACGGGCAGCCGCTCATACGACGAGGATATCAACAAGTATGTGGAATTCCTGCAGACAGGTCTGAAAAACTATAATAAGTAATCCCGAAAAACATCAACCGACATGTTGGACAAGAACAAGAGAGACAGCATAAAATCGCTCATCGAGCGTGAGGTAATACCCGCCACGGGATGCACCGAACCGATGGCCGTGGCACTGTGTACGGCCCGCGCCACCGAGGCCCTGGGCTGCCGGCCCGAAGAGATCACCGTGATGCTGAGCGCGAACATACTGAAAAACGCTATGGGCGTGGGCATCCCGGGCACGGGGATGATAGGTCTGCCGATAGCCATCGCGCTCGGAGCCATCATCGGCAAGTCGGAATACGAGCTCGAGGTGATCAAAGACCTGACACCGGAGACGCTCGAGGAGGGCAAAGAGTATATCGACGGCAAACACATCAAGATACAGTTGAAACCGGGCATCAGCGAGAAACTGTATATCGAGACGACGTGCCGCACCGGCGGGCACAGCGCCACGGCCGTGATAGCGGGCTCGCACACACGGTTTGTATATGTCAACCGGGACGGCGAGACATTGCTCGACAACCGCCAACCGACGGACAGCGACAGCAAGAGCGACAACATCGAGCTCAACATGCGCACAGTCTACGACTACGCCACGACCTCTCCTGTCGAAGAACTGAGATTCATCCTCAAGACAAAGGAATACAACCTGCATGCGGCGGATGTGTCTATCAAGGGCAACTATGGCCACTGTCTGGGCAAGACCATCGACCGACCGATGAGCCACGGCATCTTCGGCAACAGCATTTTCTCACATATCCTCTCGAAGACGGCATCGGCTTGCGACGCCAGAATGGGCGGTGCGATGATACCGGTGATGAGCAATTCGGGCTCGGGCAATCAGGGTATCTGCGCCACAAACCCCGTGGCGGTGTATGCCATAGAGAACGAGAACACGGAGGAGGAACTCATACGCGCACTCACACTGAGCCATCTCACGGCCATATACATCAAGCAGAGCCTCGGCAAACTGTCGGCCGTGTGCGGATGTGTGGTAGCGAGCATCGGGTCGAGCTGTGGCATCACCTACCTCATGGGTGGCGACTACGACCGTGTGTGCAGCTCGGTGAAGAACATGATTGCCAACATCACGGGCATGATATGCGACGGTGCCAAACCCAGTTGCTCGCTCAAGATAGCATCGGGCGTATCCACAGCCCTGCTCTCATCGCTCCTTGCGATAGAGGGCAAGTGCGTCACGGCGGTCGAGGGCATCATCGACAACGATGTGGACCAGTCGATACACAACCTCACGCGCATCGGAGCGGAGACAATGAACCAGACCGACGAGATGGTGCTGGAGATCATGACGCACAAGCAGAATTGCTGATAAGGAATCATTTATCCTTAAATAATATTGCCCTGCATTCGTGGATTGGATTCGGGCAAAATTCTGTATAAATATGCGAAACTTTTTGCATATTTATACAGAATGAAATTGCCATACTCTCTGAGAATCGCATCATTTCGCACGAAGGTTTTTTTTCTCGCAAATACGCGAGTTTTGAGAAGGTTTACTTAAATTGTTTATAATCAAACAGATAGCTCGTTTGGCGGTTTGAAAATAAAGATATCTTAACACAAAATCCTCGTATTTTCGTCAAAAATAGGGCAAAATTGACGTCCAAAAGAGCCCAAATTGTGTCCCGAAAGGGGCTCTTTCGCACTCTGAAAGGGTTCCTTTCGCACCCCGAAAGGGCCCCTTTCGGAAATTTGATGAGTTACGGTGGGGTGATAACATGTGTTTTTCGGCCCCCGTCTTTCTATTTCGCGATTTCGTTTTGTCAAAATTTTTTACTTTTAATATTGCATATTTATGCACTTATGGACGTTATTTTGATAAAACTAATGTCTTCGAAAGTAGGGCCGCAACCTGTTGCGGCCGCAAGACCTCCATACCAAAACATACAATCAATCCGTACCTGAACGAAATGAATTTAGGGCAATCCTCTTGCGGCCGCAACAGGTTGCGGCCCTACATTCGAGGATGCAAATATTTTATCAGGGTCAAAAGCGGTCAATACTAAAAGATTCGATTTATCGCTTGATAAACGATCGCCCGGCAAACCAAAGGTGCATCACGACCGTGGAAAGGACTCCGTAGTGGGTGCACATCACGTGGAATCGCTCCTTCAACGATGCGCGATGATTGGCCACGCTCATGCCTCCGTCGAGATAATGGGCCACGACAGCATGCACATAGGTCAGAGAGAGATGCTCGGCAGCGGCTCTTCGCATGACCCGTATACACCAGTCGACGTCGGCCGAGTATCTGTAAGAAAGATTGTAAAGCTCGCTTTGGGCAATGTCGCGGCGCACGTAGAAGGCCTGATGACACACGAGCATGCCACGCCTGAACGACCGCCACGACAGATGCTCGGGCGGCGCCAGGCGGCGATGGCGCAGGAAACGGCCGTCAAGGTCGACAATATCCGTATCACCATAGATGACGGCCGGCCGACGGGTGCCGTCCACCGCCGAGGCCACGGTAAGGAGAGTATCGGGCGCGGGCAGCGTGTCACCGGCGTTGAGAAAGAGGAGATAGTCGCCCGTGGCGCGCTGAAGGCCCTTGTTCATGGCATCGTACAGACCGCGGTCGGGCTCGGATGTGAACTTCACCTCATGACCGCCGGCCTTACGGGCGTAGTCTTCCACTATGTCCATCGTGCCGTCTGAGGAGGCGCCGTCGATGATGATATGCTCCACCCGGACTCCTGTCTGAAGGCGCACACTGTCCAATGTGCGGCACAAAACGGAGGCCGCGTTGTAAGTGCATGTGATGATTGTAAATTCGGTCATGGTCTTCGCTGTCTCACCTCACATAGTTTTTCAGAGCCGCCACCTCGTTGTACACCTCAATATATTTCATGGCCACGCTCTGCTGCGAATATCTTGAGGCCACCTTTGCCACTGCGGCGCGGCTCAACGCATCGGCATCGGCCTCGCACAACACCCAGTGCAGACCCTCAGCCAGGTCGGTGGCGCTACGCGCATCGGCCACATATCCGTTGACACGATGGTCTATCATCTCGGGTATGCCTCCCACGCGGAACCCCACACAGGGCACACCACAGGCCAAAGACTCCATGATGGTGTTGGGCAGATTGTCCTCGAGCGACGGCAGCACATACACGTCGGCGGCGTTGTAGATGGCCACGAGCCGGCGGTCATCGGTCACGTAGCCGAGCGGATAGACCGTCAGGGGCATGCGTCCGGCGAGTTCCTCGGAGTGTGTGCCGAGCACTGCCACCACCGTGTCTGCGCACATCTCGGGATGTTGCGCTGCGAGATGAGATACGGCCTCCACAAAGTAGTCCATGCCCTTGCGCTTGTCCGTCACCTTGTGGGAGACGAAGAGGATGATGCGTTTGTCCTCGGGCAGTCCGGACAGGAGACGAGACTCGCGCTTGTCTTTGACGTTGAAGATGCGTGTGTCGATGGCGTTGGGTATGCTGGTGACGCGCTGTCCTGTGAGCAGAGTGCTCTGACGGGCCTGTTGCTCGAGCCATCGGCTGCATGCCACGAAATAGATATTGCTGTCGGCATAGAGCGATTTCTTGCGTTTCCACACATCCGCCGACATATCCGAAGCAGACCCTCCGCCGGGCAACAGACGACAGTCGCGACAGGCGTTCTTGTACGCCGCACAGCCGCGGGGATAATGACAGATGCCCGTTGCCGGCCAGAGGTCGTGCATGGTCCATACCACCGGTTTGCCGCTGCGTATGATCTTGCGTATGTCGGAAAGCGAGAGCATGCCCTGATTGATCCAGTTGAGATGTATCACGTCTGCCCATCGGTATTCGGGCAGCGACGTGATGTCGGTGCCGGAAGATGCCGTGTCGATCTCGAAAAGATGATGACGCGAGAATCGCAACCTGCGGAATATGTTCCAGCGTTCCCACAGGAAATGCCACTTGCGCGGCCCACAAGACGGCAGTTGTGCCACGGAGATGCTTTCGGTCTCCTTGTCGCGCACAAGCATCTTGGCCTGTTCGCCGTTATTGTTGAGTGCATCCATCAGTCGACCGGCAGCCACTGCGGCACCGCCCGTTCGGTCGCTCGTATTTACTATCAGTATTCTCATCGTCTTTCGGTTTTCGTTCATGGTGCCCGCACATTCCCGGCATGGCACCGACACTTGTATATGCAAAAATACAAAATATTTTGATAGCCCGTTGTCATTATACGATAAATATGCAAATCGTATTTTCCAATTTTGCAGATTGTAACCTATATTTAGCAAAATGAGGTATTTTGACACATTTTCTACCCCTTTTCAAACATATCAATCATATTTTTTAGTTAAAATCATTGATTTATATCAAAAAGAAAATAAAATACTGAAGATTTTTATTGCAACTCTTGCAGAAAGTCGAAAATCGTTGTAACTTTGCATCGTCAAAAGGTTAATAGATTGTTTAGGTTAGTAGTAATAGATTTAGGTTTTTAGTTATTAGGTTTAAGGTAAATTAAAACGATTGTTTAACAGGTGACAATGAAAACCGTGAGGTTTACATTTGTTCAGAAATTTTTTAAGTTAAACATAGGTTTATATCACTGCTTGTTGAAAGTAGTGATATATTTTTTTGTATATATGGAAATGCCCGATGCAAAGCACCGGGCACACTCATGTTATTCTGATAAAACGTTTTGACAATATTGACTCTCAATCCTGATTTTTCACTATGAGCACGGTGGCATAGGCGCTGATGCCTTCCTCGCGGCCGGTGAAGCCGAGCTTCTCGGTGGTAGTGGCTTTTATCGACACATTGTCTATGTCGGTGGCCATCACGTCGGCAAGACAGCGGCACATCGCCGGGATATGAGGATTGAGCTTGGGATGCTCGGCACATACCGTGACATCTACATTGCCGAGCCGGTAGCCTTTTGTGGCTATGAGACTGATGGTCTTACGGAGGAGTATCTTGCTGTCCACGTTGAGGGTCTCTTCGGCCGTATCGGGGAAATGATAGCCTATGTCGCGCATGTTGGCCGCACCTAACAGAGCGTCGCAGATGGCATGTATGAGCACATCGGCATCGCTATGTCCGAGCAGTCCGAGGGCATGGTCTATCTTTATTCCGCCGAGCCACAGGTCGCGGCCGGGTACCAGACGGTGGACGTCGAAACCGAATCCTACTCTTATATTCATTGTCGTGTCGTATTGGAAAATTATCTTCTGAACAGGTCCTTGATGCCGTCCATGTCGAAACTCAGGGTGAATCGCAGCGTCTGGTCCAACGGATTGCTCTTGGCCGTGGCCATGACGTAGGCCGCATCAAGCGAGAAGACGCTCATCTTGAAGCCGGCACCGGCGGTGAAATATTTTCTGTTGCCTTTGTTCTCCGACTCGTGGTGATATCCGGCACGGATGGAGAACTTATCGTGGTACACGTACTCTGCACCCAGGCTCCAGTTGATCTCCTGCAGCTCCTCCTTGAATCCACCGGGCGCATCACCGAAACTCTTGAAGATACCGCTGATGCTGCTCACGTCGTAATAGTCTTTCTGGACACGCTGCTGATAGTCTTCGTTGGACTCGCCGGTCTCCTGCTTGGGGTATGTCGGCACCAACAGTTTGTTGGCGTCGGCCGCAATGGTGAATCGGTTGTACTCATCCACGGGCACCATGAGTGATGCACCGAGACGCAGATTGGTAGGAATGAACTCACTGTTGTCATCGCCCGAGAACGATATCTTGCTACCGATGTTGGATATGTTGAGTCCCAGTCCGAGCTGACATTCGCGATTGCCGATATTGATATAATCCTGATAATAGGCCGCGATGTCTGCCGCGAACGCGCTACCGGGGCTCGTCTCCTCGGTGTAGTCGTAGGTCAGGTCGGAGTAGATCCATCTCACTGCGGCGGCGATAGAGAATTTCTCGCTGAGCATAAGCGAGTAGGCCACATCGAGAGACATCTCATACGGATTGATGGTCATGCTGTTGTCATCTGCCTCGCCGGTACCGGTGAACACCTCGCCGAGAGAAAAATAACGCAGCGAGGAGGATACTGCCGAGTAGTCACCTATACGATAATATCCTGCCAGATAGGCCAGATCCATGTCGCTCACCAACTGGCGCAGCCACGGCGTGTAGCTCAGTGCCACTCCGGCACGTGAGATGGTGAACGGGTATTTGGCCGGGTTCCAATACTGGGAAAGCACGTCCGGGTCGGTGGCCGCACCCACATCACCCAGACCGGCGGCCCGTGCGTCGGGTGCGATGGTTTGTGATGTGACTGAGGTGTTGACAGGATTGAACATGTCTTTCTTGTCTTGCGCATTAAGCATCTGCGGAAGACACAGCATCAGACAAACGATGATTATGCTGAATTTGGTTCTCATTAATCGTCTTTTTTCGTTATGACTTGTTTTATGTATTAATCATTCAACGTGCAACAGTCTTATTTATTGCCGATGATGATAAGCTTTTTTGCTTTTGAGGTACGCTGACCGCCCTCCGAGCCCATACGTACACGATAAAGATAAACACCGGTCTGCAGGCGCGCACCGCCATCAATGCTCAGGTCCCAGTCCACAGTATATGTATTGTCGGTGCTCACTCCGGTCTCGGTATGTGTCCACAACAGACGGCCGCTCATGTCGAGCACATCGATGGCCACGTCCACCGAACTGCCCGTACGGTCGTGGGTGATGATGAAGGTGGTGGCGGTGGTGGCGGGATTGTCGGTGCAACTGATGTTGAACAGTCTCGGTGTCAGGCCGCGCACCACATTAAACCGGAGCTCGGCCGTAGTGGGATTGTTGAGGATGTCCCATGCCCTGAACAATAACTTGTGTTCGCCCTCCTCCAACTCGGGTATGTTGTAATACACCGAACCGCTGGTGTAGCTGCCGAAATCGTACTGGAAATTGTCGTTGAGGACATACGTGCGCGATGTCTTACCATCGATGATGAGCTGCAGGTCATGTCCTATGCTGCTGCCGGAGGCGTTGATGCCGTCCTTATCGCTTATCTGCGCGACAAAGTATGGAGTAGTGTTCACCTTGTCGCCATTGGCAAATGATGGAGAGTTGAGATAACAATAGATTGACGGACCGATGGAGTCGTTGTATGCCACATCGCTTCCTCCGATGATGAAACGGTCGCTGCTGCCGTTGGCCAGACGCTTGTGGTCGTTGCTGACGGCATAGAGATTGATGAGTCCGGAGAGGTTGGAGAAACTTATGTCCATCGGTACGGCGAAGACAAACTCAAACTCTCCGCCTCTCACGCTGTCGTTACCGTTGAACAATACGCTCGGACGGTCATAATAGGTGAACGGCTCGCGGTCGCCCTCTTTGTCGTAACGATTGTTCCACAAACATGTCACGAGCTCACGACTGTCGCGCACCACAGCCGTGACGGTGCCGTTGAAATCGGGTGCATCGGACACATGACCCTTCACCCTCATGAGACTGCCGGCGCGCACAGTGGCCGTTTCTCCGGAATGTGTGGATATGTTGTTGATAGAGTCGACCACTATCTGCAACACCGGTTGGTTGAGGGCCATCGACGGATCGCCCAATAATGAATACTGCAGATTGTTCACCACCTCATCTTCCAAGTAGCTTGCCACACTGTTCTTGGCTATGCGCTGAGCCTCACCCACGGTGCGCGGCTTGCCGTCGACAGTGCCGAGCACATGCCGGAGGAAATTCATGTTCATGCGCTTGTTGTACATCGCGTAAACGGTACGGGTGGTGCCGTAAAACGCTATGGCACCTCCTTTGGGATTGAGAACGGCCGTCTCGCCGATCGTGGACGACACTCCGTCGAAGGGCATGATATCGCATGAGGCTGTGATCCACAATGGCAGATTAGCGTTGGTGAACCCTGCAAAGTCGGAGAGGCGCAACACCTGCTCGTGAGATATCTGGTCGGCGCGGCCGTGTCCGGCATAATCCATGATCAGGGTGCCCTGCTGTTGCTGTTGTTTGATGATTCGTGAGGCATCGGGATAGGTATTGCCTACGGACGTGGTGACGCGCTTGTAGGCATCCCACATCACCTTTTTGACAATATATCCGGGGTACTGCTCTTCCACCATCTCGGCCGCATCATTCACGTCTTTCATGTGTGTGGAGTAGTTGCCGTCATCGCCCATGAACATGAGAGTGTTCTGCCACACGCCGGCATTGCGGTTGTTGGTGTAGGCGATGATCTTGTCCACCATCGTCTTGGCGTCTTGCTCGGTGGTCACGGGGAATCGTCCCACGGCCACGTCCAGTTTGTCGCGGTAGAGCGGACTGAGCCCTTCGCCGTCGTCGAGCATGCAGAAATAGCCGTCGTCGATGTAACACTTGACCTGATTAAACGAGTTTTCACTCTCATAGCAGAGAAGATAATCGTCCGGATTGAGGTCACGGCAGTTGCTCGTGAGCATACGGTTGTCCCACACACAGTCGCCGAAGAGCAACAGGTATTTGGGCATATCGGCCTCCGTCTCGGCTCTGTCGTAGAGCATCTTGAGGTAATGGCGATAAGCCGAAGCATCGGGTGTGCCGCTCGAAAACTCGTTGTACAGTTCGTCGGCCGGCACTATCCTCACGCGCAGACCGTCGTTACTCTCACGCAGGGCCTTGAGTCGCTCAGCCTGGGAGCGTAACTTTTGGGATGTGGGAATGATGATCACCATGTCTGCCGGACCGTCGGCGTGGTGGTCCTGATTGGTGATATTATACACGTATTCGGGCACGGGACAGGCCGATGAGGACAGATCGGGAGCACTGAAGGGTTCGTCCCATGCCACGGAGACATAGTCGAGACGTGCCGGACGGTCGGAGAGCACGGTGAACTTGACATCGTTAGATGCCCGCGCATTGGTGATGCGATAGGTGGCAGAGGCCTCGCAACCGGTGTCGTAAGAGTCGTTCTTGGACAACGAGAGGGTTCCTACCACCGAGTCGTTGATCTCCACCTGCACACGTGTAGCGCCTTCGGAGGACACGTTGACGGAGAACCGTCCCGTGTTGGTTTGGGGTTTTGAGTCGATGGTCACGGTGTGTGACGAACCGACAGAGATCAGTTTCGTGTCAAAGAGATTGCGTCCGCCGTGATACCAGGCGTATCCGTCGACCTCATGGAGTGAGTGATAATCATCGGCGGAAGGATAGAAAGTGTCTATGAATGCGGCCTCTTCGAGTGTCTCGGATGGTTCGTCCGACTGTGTGATGAAATAATATCCGTAGTCCGAATAGGGGTTGCGTGTGCGTCGGCTACTATTGTTCGACTGCCACGAAACGGGGCCTTTGGCATAGAAGAAATGGCGTCCGCCCACCACACATTGGGGCACCTCCTTGAGGTCATCGTGCTTGATGATGTCGGTCGCCGTGAGCACCTCGCTGCGCAGATTGCCTCCGTAGCCGTAGACATGTACCTTGCTCAGATCAGAAAAACCGGCCTGACGGATGAGCGATTCGGTCAGTTGGTACACACCGGTGTGCGGCACCCGTATCTTGGCCCATCGTCCGTTGGCCAGCACCGAGTGTGCCGCGTAGCGCCGGGCCGGACCTTCCGTATCGTCGGAAGAGGCTTTTCCGGGCGCCAAGAGTGGTCGTCGGGCCGGCACGGCATCCACCTTCAACATGAAACTGACGAGCAGACGATAGCGTCCCTCACTGTAAACCACGGGGCAGAACGACGTCTCGAGCAGCGGTTTCTTGCGGTCAAAGACGATGTTGCGGTCTATCTCGGGCATCTGAGGGGGCAATGTGGTGCTTATCGCCATATAGCGTTCGATGTCCTGTTGGGGCATATCCACAAACTCGGGATAGGCCACCGACACATTATATATCGAGTCCTTATAGTTGGCGGGCAGCGGTTTGGTATAGTAGAAACGCGGCAACACCGAGTCGATCTTCACCTCGTCGGCATTGAGATTGAAGAATCGCTGGGCATGGGCAATATCGTTCTGCGCCATGACAAACAGCAAGCCCAATATATATCGTAAAATTCTTGTCACTCCTATTTGATTTTGTTTCTTTATGTGAATGTCGCGACGGACGGTCGTCAAAAATCCTTTCACACCCTCGAAGGGCTTATCTACAATGGAAATGCAGCACGTGGCGGTCGCCGATAAAACCGTCGATCTCATCGCCGATGTGCGCCTCTCCGGTGCCTGCTGGCGTTCCCGTGTAGAGGATGTCGCCCGTCTTGAGCGTGAAGAAACGGCTGATGTAGGCTATGATCTCGTCGATGCTGTATATCATCTCTGAGGAACAAGCCTCCTGCACGGTCGTGCCGTTGATGTCGAGTCGGAACGGCAGGGTGTTGACATCGCGCAACTTGTCCAGCGTGACCCACTCTCCTATCGCGGCCGACCCGTCGAATCCCTTGCAGATGTCCCAGGGATGACCGTTCGTGCGCAACTGTTGCTGCATGTCGCGGGCCGTGAAATCCACTCCCACCGTCACCGCGTCGTAGTAGCGATGGGCAAAGCGTTGGGGTATGTTCTTGCCCAGGCGGCAGATGCGCACCACCAATTCACCCTCGTAATCAATACGTCCCATGAAATCGGGAATGAAAAACGGCTTATGGTCTTTGAGCAGAGCCGAGTCGGCTTTGGTGAATATCACGGGGTGCTCCGGTTTATATAACGCGCCATCCAGCTCTTTATTGTGTTGCAGGTAGTTCATCCCCACGGCAAAAATCTTCATATATCCGAATTTAGGGCGGGCCACATAATAATCCCGCAATTATTAATATAATATGTAGACGGGGCACGTCCGGAAAACCGGAGCGATGCCACCCATCTTAAGCAAAAAAGGAGCTATAAAGAGTTGCGCACTCCTTATAACTCCAATTATTTCAATTCAGCGTTACTGCTATTGCGTGATTATTACTCAGCAACGAGAGTAAAGCGTTTGTACTCAACGATCTTGAGTTCGCTGTCCTGCTTCTTCAGATAGTCGGCAACACTTGTCTTATCGCCGTCACCGAACTGGAACTCCTGGTTTACGAGGCAGCATTCCTTCAAGAACTTGGCCAGACGGCCCTTAGCGATGTTCTGAATCATCTGCTCAGGCATGTTGGCAGCTTTCTGCTCGGCGGCCTCTTTCTTGATCTTCACAGCCTTGTCAGCCTCCTCACGAGTGAGCCATCCTTTGGTGATGTTCGACTCGATGTGGTCATCGCTGTCCACGAGGTTCGGGTTGATACCGGCCTTCTTGAGCGCAGCCTCGACAGCTTTCTCGATCTGCTCTTCCTTAGTCTTCTGTACGGCAACCTCGAATTCGTTGTCTTTGACAGCCTGAGGAACAGACTCTTCGTCGAGAGCTACGGGCTTCATGGCAGCCACCTGCATGGCAACTTTGTGTCCGAGGTCAACATTTTCCTTGTTGAGCTGAACCATAGTAGCCAATGTATGTTTGCCCATGTGGTCGTATATTTCGATGTTTTCGCCTTCGAGCACGTTGTAACCGTCAAGTTCCATCTTCTCGCCGGTGATACCCGAGCGCTGTGTGATGGCATCCTGCACCTTGATGCCGCCCTCGAGTGTGAGGTTGTTCACCTCTTCGAGGTCTTTTGCCTTTGCAGCGATGGCAGCGTCGAGGATATCGCTTGTGAGTTTCACGAAATCGGCGCCGTTGGCAACGAAATCGGTTTCACACTTGAGAGCTACGATAGCAGCAAAATCGCCTACCTTCTTCACGAGTACGCATCCGTTGGATGTCTCGCGGTCAGAACGCTTGGCGGCGATGGCGAGTCCGCGTTCGCGGAGCAGGTCCTTAGCTTTGTCGAAATCGCCTTCAGCCTCTGTGAGAGCTTTCTTTACATCGGCCAAGCCGGCACCGGTCATAGCGCGGAGCTTTTTAATATCGTCAATTGAAACAGCCATAATATTGTTGTTTTCTGAATTTTAGATTAAAAATGAATACTTAATTACTCAGCTGCGGGAGTTTCAGCCTCAGTAGCCTCAGCCTCGGGAGCATCCTTGCGAGCCTTGCGGGCACGTTTGGGTTTGGCGTCGGCAGCAGCCTCAGCCTGCTCGGCGGCAGCTTTCTCGTCAGCCTTTTCCACTTTGCGCTCCTCGAGACCCTCGTTGATAGCGTTGCAGCAAGCTGTGAGCACTACGTCGATAGAATCTTTGGCGTCATCGTTGGCGGGGATTACAAAGTCGATGTTTTTAGGATCGGAGTTGGTATCAACCATTGCGAATACAGGAATACCGAGACGGTTGGCCTCTCTCACGGCGATGTTCTCCTTCATCACGTCAATTACGAACAGTGCGCTGGGCAGACGAGTAAGGTCGGCGATAGAGCCGAGGTTCTTCTCGAGTTTGGCGCGTTGGCGGGTGATCTGGAGGAGTTCACGCTTGGAGAGCTTGGAGTATGTACCGTCGTTCATCAGTTTGTCGATGTTCGCCATTTTCTTGATAGCCTTGCGGATAGTGGGGAAGTTGGTGAGCATACCGCCCGGCCAACGCTCGATAACGTAAGGCATGTTTACACTTGCTGCTTTCTCTGCAACAATGTCCTTAGCTTGTTTTTTAGTAGCGACGAACAGGATTTTCTTTCCTGATTTGGCGATTTGCTTGAGAGCCTCGGCAGCCTCATCAACTTTGGCTACTGTTTTGTGCAAATCGATGATATGGATACCGTTGCGCTCCATGAAGATATAAGGAGCCATTGCGGGGTTCCATTTACGACGGAGGTGTCCGAAATGACAACCTGCCTGTAAAAGTTGGTCAAAATTTGTTCTTGACATTGTGTTTTTGTTTTTTAATTGTTTACTTTCCTTTTAGTTGTGTTTGAACCAGCCCATGAGTAATCCCTTGTTCGTCTATGTTATGCCTGACACGCGGTCAAGCACACCGGAAGAGAGTCTCACAGGTTTGGATGCTAAACTTTTGGTTCAGTATCTGTTTCGGGCAGATATTAACGCTTACTGAACTGGAAGCGACGGCGAGCTTTGGGCTGACCCGGTTTCTTACGCTCAACAGCACGAGAGTCGCGTGTGAGGAAGCCCTGATCCTTCAAAGCCTTCTTGTCTTCGGCGTTGATCTTTACGAGTGCGCGAGCGATAGCGAGACGCAGAGCCTGGCTCTGACCAGTAAAACCGCCACCATCGAGATTTGCCTTTATATCATATTTTCCTTCGGCTTCGAGAAGCTGCAGAGGCTGTTTAACAACGTATTGCAGTATTGCTGATGGGAAATACTTGTCGAGTTCCACCTTATTTATAATGATCTTGCCGGTACCCTCTGTGAGATACACGCGGGCTACTGAAGTCTTGCGGCGACCAATTGCATTTATCATTTCCATCTTTACTTATTATTTATACTGGTTAATATCGATTGCCTTCGGTTTCTGAGCGGCCTTGTCGTGCTCCGGACCTTCAAATACATAGAGATTACCCAAGAGATGACGTCCGAGCGGACCTTTGGGCAGCATACCCTTGACAGCATGACGGATGATCTTGTCTACTCCACCCTTGCGTGTACGCAACTCGGCGGGAGTGTTGAAACGCTGACCACCCGGATAACCGGTATAGCGAGTGTAGACCTTGTCGGTCTCTTTCTTGCCTGAGAATTTCACCTTCTCGGCATTGATGATGATTACGTTGTCTCCACAGTCCACATGGGGAGTGAAGCTCGGTTTGTACTTTCCGCGGATGAGTTTTGCTACTTTTGAGCAGAGACGACCTACAATCTGGTCTGTGGCATCTACCACCACCCACTCTTTCTTAGCTGTCTCCTTGTTTACGGAAATAGTCTTGTAACTTAAAGTGTTCATTGTTCGATTAAAAATTTTACTACTAAAAAACGTTCTTTTGTCTGCACAAGCGATTCACTAACCACGCTGTCCGGCCAAAGACATGCGCTATTAACACTCTCGTGCGGGGGACTCTAAGTGTATCCCCGAATAATCGGACTGCAAAGGTACATATTTAATTAAATACGGGCAAAGCGGGATTGTAATCAAGAACAAAGATTAACAATGTTTAACTTATTGAGCTAAATTTCACGACAGAATTTAACACAACCTTTACTCCCAAAATAGAAAGACAAGTAGCGGAGAATTTGGTCGAAATGCTGAAAAAAACGTGTCGATTCGACCTATTTTCGGACATTTCATGACGAAAAAGCCTTACTTTGGTTGCGAAAGGGGCCCTTTTAGGATGCGAAAGGAACCCTTTCGGAATGCAAAAGGAGCCCTTTCGGACCTCGAAAAGGGCTTTTTCGGTCACCGGATAGGGCCATAGGATTTTACCGTTTTTCATAAATGACTATGTATCAGCGATTTTCGAAATTCGTCATTTTTCGCGTATTTGCGGCCGGCAAGGTCCGCGCTCGCAAATAACGCGAGAATTCGCACTTTTCGGCCGTGAAATTTTAACATTCCAACCTCGAATTTAAGTGATTTTCACATTTACAAGAAATGGATATTGTATCTTGTCATCTCGTATCGGATGAAATCGTCAATAATGTCTTCATCCGCGCACCACCGAGCGCAGCACCTCGGCCACTTCACGCGCGCACTGCACGTCGTTGAACATACGTTCGGCCAACCGTCGGCCGCGCTCGCCCATCTCCCGGGCCTCATCCGGATGCGATGCGATGTACGAGATGGCCTGTTTCCATCCTTCCCGGTCGTAGTAGGGCACGGTGATGCCGCATCCCTCGCGGTCGAAATCGACAGGTATCTGCGGATTGCGGCTGCATATCACGGGCAGCCCTAAGGCCAAAGCCTCCACCACGGTGGTGAGTCCGACAGTGTAGCGTGTCTCCTTGCAACATATCACCACACATGCGGCGGCGTCCACTTTTCGCGCAAGAGCATCGGGACACAGGCCGTTGATGTAATGCACACGGATATTGTCGGCCGGCGGATATTCTCCGAACACATTTTCATAGTTCACTCCGCCCGTGTTGCGACCGATATAGATGTCGAGCGGCAGACCCGTACTGTTGAACGCCGAGACGAGCGTCGGCATGTCGCGCAGTTCCTTACCGGTGGACACGAATCCCTCGCGCGGTGCAGAGGACGAGCGCCTGATGCGGTCGTAGAAATCGAGGTCGGCACCCCAATGGCCGAGCACGGCACGCTCCGGGCGCATCTTGGGCGAATGGAGGGAGTCGTCGATGAGTTTTCGGGAGAAGAATATCATACGGTCGAATCCGCGATAGAAGAATCGTCCGAAGAACTCGCGCAGACGGCTGCGCGACCTCACCACGGGCTGATGATGCCATATCACCACAGGCCGGGGGAAGAGACCGAGCGCGCGAAGAAGCACTATCAGTTCGAGTCCGCGGTAATGTGTGGCATAGACGGCATCTATCCGATCGACGCGCGTGAGTATGCGCCACGCATTGCGCAGCATCATCCGCCATCGGGGCAGACCCATGCGCGAGTCGTGCCAAAGGATATCAATGCCGTTGTCGGGCAGATGGGTGGCGCCGTAGAAGAAATGCGTGGGAAACTCGCCCTGCTCCATCCGGCGGCGCATGGTGCTCACGTCCTGTGTATGATAGAAATATATTTTCATAAGCTCG
This sequence comes from uncultured Prevotella sp., assembly GCA_905202125.1. Taxonomy (GTDB): domain Bacteria; phylum Bacteroidota; class Bacteroidia; order Bacteroidales; family Bacteroidaceae; genus Prevotella. The sequence goes on along the minus strand of CAJKQX010000012.1, from coordinate 3,157 downwards.
ATCTCTTGCACAAAGTTAAGCAAAATGCCTCAAACAATCATCAAAACCATAGGTAAATCATCGCCGGACACACTTTTTCCATGTATCCGGCGATGACAATGGCATCAAAGGATGGCGATGCGCCATCGGCTTAGAATGGATTATCAGTTGTTTATCTTCACACCAACGAAGAACGTGCGCGGTTGCGTGGGACCATAGAAATATCCCGAGTCGCGATATCCGCCTTTGTCGAGGTCGCTCTGGAAAGCGTTGAAGATGTTTTGCACACCGGCGTTGAGCTGCAGTTTGAGATGGTCGCCGAGCACGAATGTATAGTTAAGTTTCACATTCAGGTCGAAGAACGACGGCGTATGCACCATTTCGTCGCGCGTGATGTACGAGTATGCATAGTCTGCGGGTATCTCAGCCGCATCAGGAGCGATATGGGGCACGTGCATACGACCCGTGTAAACGCCCGAGAGGGAGAAATCGAACCGGCGCAGCGGGGCGCTCGTGAGCGTGAAATAGCCGTAGTAGTCGGGTGTGCGGGGCATGTATTTGGTAGGTGTCACGTCCGGATTCTCGCTCCACTGCTCGTATTTGCGATAGCGGCTGCGCTGCACCGTGAAGCCTGCCTGAAGGGCTATGTCCGTGCCGTGGGCCACCTTGCCATCAAGGTTGAATCCATACACGTGCGCACCATTGCCGTTGCGGCGCATCTTTATGGTGTTGCCGGCATCGTCGGTGCCCACCATATCGAGCACGAAGACATCGTCGAGAGCCGTATAGAAAGCCTCGGCCAGGAGATTGGCCTGCCAGTGTCCGATGTTCGTGGTCCAGTCTATCGAACCGCTGAAACTGTTGGAGTGCTCGGCTTTCAGTCCGTCGGCCAGACGTATGAGCACACCCTCGCCGCCCACAGCCGTCACGTGCAGGTCCTCGTCATAGGCTTGGGGCGCGCGGAAACCGGTCGACCACGTGAGCCGGGCCTGTAGTCTGTCCGATGGTTTGTAGAGCATATTCACGCGCGGACTGAAGATAGGATTGTCGATGAGGTTGTGTTTGTCGATGCGGAAACCGGCCAAAAGCGTGAAGAGGCGCATGTTCCACTCGTTCTGCACGAACATGCTCGCTATGCGCACATCCTGCCTCATGTCGCGGTGATAGCCCGTCATGACGTCGTGCAGAGAATTGTTCTGATACTCAAATCCGGCAGTGAGCGTAGCAGGAGCAAACAACACGCGGCCCGGTCTGCCCGTGTACATCGCGCCGCCCACCCATGTCAGGTCGTTGGTATGGCCGTAGGCATCAGGATTCTGCTGCGCTCCGTAATAGCTGTCTCGGTCGGTATGCTGCGCCGAAGCGTAGAAAGAGAGTTTGTGGCGATACTCCCGGAAAAAGATATCGTAGCTCAGTCCGCCACTGTTGATCACGTGTTTGGTCTGCTCGGTGATGTCGGTGTTGAAAGGTTCCTGGTCGAACTTGTTGCCGCCGCGACGAAACTCATTGGTGACATGATATTCGATGTTGATACGACTGAAATGTGACGGACGGTAATAAGCGCGTAAGCCGAAGGTGTTCATATTGAGTTTGCCCAGCTCGGAAAAACCATCACCGTCGGCATCATAGGGATTGCGGTTGCGATAGGTCTGATAAAGGGCCAGACCGTAAGTATTCTCTTTGGACACGAGCGAGGCGTTGGCGCCCACGTATTGTTCCCACGCCTTGCCGTTCATGTCCGACATGGTGGAGGCCACCTGAAACGAGTTGTTCACCGGGTCTTTGGTTATGATATTGATGGTGCCGCCCACGGCGTTGGCACCGAAGAGCGCCGAACCGCCTCCGCGCACCACCTCCACGCGGTCGATCATGTTGACCGGTATCTGCTCCAGACCATAGACGCCCGAGAGAGCGCTCACCACGGGACGGCTGTTGATGAGTATCTGCGAGTAAGGTCCTTCGAGACCGTTGATGCGTACCTGCGGGAAACCGCAGTTCTGGCAGTTGTTCTCCACGCGCAAACCCGACTGATAGTTGAGCGATTTGGCCAGGTCGATGGAGTTGACGGTCTCAAAGAGTTTCTTTCCCATTACATTGACCACCACCGCAGCATCGCGTCTGCTCACCTCGTTGCGGTTGGCCGACACCACCACCTCGTCCGTTTCGGTGGCTTCGGGCACCATGACGAAATGCAGGTCTGCTGTATACTGCGAGCTCACAGTCACCTTCTTTTCCATCGGTTTGTATCCCAGGAGGCTCACGGTCAGGGTGTATGTGCCGGCCGGCACATGCTCAAACTTGAACTCGCCATCGCCGTCAGAGACCGTGCCCTGTCCCGTCTCTTTTATTCTGATGGCTGCATAGGGCAGATTCTCTTCACTGCCCTTCTCTATCACATGACCGGTGATGACATTGCCTTCCTTCACCGGATTGGTATTGTCGGCATACATGCCGATGCACGTACCCACAACGGTGAGCACGAGCGACAAAATAAATTTCTTCATTGTTTGATTGTCTTTCTGTTGCTGAATACGTCGACAGGCACGCGTCAGCGTGTCTGCCGCGATATCGTATAATAATAAAAAGGTATGCACATGGCACACACGTGATCAGCAACAGACAGGAGGCGCGCGAAGGCTCGGAAAGCAGACAGACAGTGTCTGCGCATGGATGGCAGGGACATGATACTCATAATGGTGCGCCGTGTGCCATTTCACCGCAATGTCGCATACATTCACCGGCTCCATCGCTTGCACGGTGGCAATCTGGGCTATGCTTATTATCTGCTCGACAGAGTGGGTGTGGTGTTCGTCCGAATAGGGGTGCGAATGGACCACGACCACACCATCCACGATGTGGATATGGGTGAACATGGTGATGCCGGTCTTGAACACGAGAAACAGCGTCAAGAGCATCAGCGACACGGATATGCGAGTATTTTTGCCCAATATCAGGATAATAAATAATATTCTTAAACGGCTGCAAAAGTACTACTATTATGACGTCTGAACAAGAAAATGCCCCCTTTTCGGTGTTCCTCTCATCATAAATAGGGATATCATCCCGACTGACAGACATGCCCGACACGGACGGGCAAGGTTTCTCCTTGCCTGTTAAAAAAATGATACTGTTTCTTTGAGTGTGTCTGAGTGAAGGCACTGAAAAAAAGGACCCGTCC
>CAJKQX010000011.1 GCA_905202125.1 uncultured Prevotella sp. | reverse complement strand
GAAATGTTAAAAATTTGGATTTGCGAGCGCAACCTCAAGGTATCAAAAGTAGGGCTGCAAGAGGTGGGTCCAAAGACAAAGGTTAATATGGGTTGCTTGCTGAGGGTGTTGCAAAACTAAAAAGCGAAATACAGGGATGAAAGGGAATTCCAATTGTAAAAATTGGTTAAAATAGAGATATTTCCCTGATTTGCCTTGCTGAATACGAATTAAAATCATTACCTTTGCATCGCTTTTTGAAACACGGGATGTAGCGCAGTTGGTTAGCGTACACGTCTGGGGGGCGTGTGGTCGCTGGTTCGAGTCCAGTCATCCCGACTTTAGAGACCTAAGCTGATTTTTTATTTAATCCTTAATTGAAATCATCATTATGACGACTTTTTCTGTGGCATGTATGATGATTATAAAAAACTAATCGTAATGAGAAAATTATTATCCCTAATCTCCGTGTTTTTATTTACGCTGAACATCAGTGCAGCCGATATGACAGAGGATGAACGCATGGCTCTTGCCGAACAGAATCTTGAGCGTTCGATGGCACTTGTGGATGGCGTAATGGACAAATGTTTCACCGGAACATCGATAAAGACCATGAAGGATGTCTACGATTTCTCCACTCACAAGTGTGAGAACGGTACATCGGACGTATGGCCCTTCACCGCTGTCATTGAGTCGGTCAACTCCATCCTCGAAGGCCTTGAAGCAGTGAAAGCGAAGAATCCCACGATATACAATGACAACCACGACCGCTACGTGGAATTGCTCAACAATCTGTACAAATACATCAAATATTACACCGGATCGTTTGAGCTTACCTCTTACACTCGCACTACTCAGTGGAAAGGCATCTATGCCGTGCACAGAGGCTTCTATCCGGGTTTTGCCAATGTGAAAGGCATCGAAAACGTGTATGACGACCAGATGTGGATCGTGCGCGAGTATATCCGAGCCTACAAGAACACCGGCAAGGCTGATTTCCTCGAAGAGGCCGAACACCTCACTGAATATATCCTCGACGGATGGGATCCGTGTCTCGACTCTCGCGGCAACGAGTATGGCGGCATCACATGGGGGCCGGGCTACACATCCAAGCATGCCTGCAGCAACAGCCCGTTCATCTCTCCGCTCGTATGGCTTGCCGAGATATACAAAGGCAAGGACGACATGACCACCCACTATTTTATCAACAAAGACCAGTCGCGCGGCACCAGACAAGTGAAGAAATACGACTACTATCTCGATTTCGCCAAACGCATATACGCATGGCAGAAGACAAATCTCTTTGACAAGAATACCGGATGCTATCACGACATGCGCGGCGGATTGGAAAATGTGTCCTATGAGGAAATAGACGGTGTGAAATACCGCAAGCACGTGGGATTGGGCGGTGCAGGCGGAACACAGTTCACATATAATACCGGCACAATGCTCTCTGGGGCCATAGACCTTTATCTTGCTACCGGCGATGAGTATTATCTGACAGAGACCAAAGATCTGGCAAAAAAATCATACATGCATTTCCGTGGCTCAGTGGTGACCAAAGGTAGAGATAAATATTTCCCCTTCCCATACGACACGGATGCCCTCAACGGATTCAACGCATGGTTTAATGATGTTCTCCTGCGCGCCTATGTGGATGCCGAACCTTATACAGACACGGTCAATGCATTCGGCAAAGATGCCAACTACGCCCGTACAGGATGCACCAATTTCCAGCAGAATCTGGATTATGCCTACGCCAACTATCTGCAGGACGGTTTCCTGCCCAACAATCTGCTTGGCGGATGGGAGAGCAATACCAAGACCAAGGCCTTCCATCAGGTGTCTTACGCATCGGAGTATGCCAAGCTGGTGCAGTATCTCGTCAAAGGCGGTACGACAGGTATCGTAAATTTTAATACGGAGACGGTCGGAAAAAACACCAACGTCGATGTCTACACCATCGATGGCCGTCGGATACGCAGCAACGTCTCCGGTAAAGCAGTATTCGGCGGACTCAAAAGTGGAATTTATATCGTCAACGGTCGCAAATACATGGTGAAATAGTTTGTCGGCCCGATATCGTCACTCATCCTCACGGGATGATCATTCAAACAACAGACTGTGTCAACATCAATATTTGTGACACAGTCTGTTGTTTTTATTAAGAAATATATTGCTCCAAAACTTGTGTGAAATCACAAATATTTTCTAAATTTGCAGTCCCATTTTCAAGTAAACGATTTCAATAATAATTTAAAACCGACAATATGAAAATCCTTAATCGTGAAATTATGTTATCGGGCTTGTTGCTTGTAGCCATTCATATTTTTGCGCAAGGACCAAACAACAGTGGTACTTACTACAAAAATGCAGACGGCAACAAAGGAAAAGCTCTGAAGACAGCATTATTCGACATCATCACCAATCATACAGTGCGTTCGTATGATAACCTTTGGACCGATTTCCGTACCACCGACAGACGGGCCGACGGCAAGGTGTGGGACATGTATTCCAACATCACCAATTTCACTTTCGGCACGGATCAGGCCGGAAATTATCAACATGAGGGCGATGTCTACAACCGCGAACACTCGTTCCCGAAGAGCTGGTTCGACGATGCCAGACCGATGTACACCGACCTTGTGCATCTCGTGCCCACCGACGGATTCGTCAACGGAAAACGCAGCAATTATCCCTTTGGCGAGACCGATGGCGACAAGTATAAGTCGGCCAACGGTTTCAGCAAATTAGGTACGTCAAAGACAAAAGGATATTCCGGAGTGGTGTTTGAGCCGGCCGATGAGTACAAGGGCGATTTCGCACGAATCTATTTCTATATGGCCACATGCTATGAAGACAGGATAAGCGGATGGAGCAGTCCTATGCTTGCGCACGACTCGTACAAGCCATACGCCACATGGGCTATGGACATGCTTCTGCGTTGGGCCAAAGAAGACCCCGTGAGCCAAAAGGAAATAGACCGTAACAATGCCATATATGGTATTCAGCACAACCGCAATCCGTTTGTCGACTATCCCGGACTGGAAGAGTATGTGTGGGGAACGATGACCTCCAGCGCATTCAGTTACGACAACTATCAGAAACCGGATGGCGGCGGTACGGTCGATCCCGACCCGGATCCCGATCCTGATCCCGACCCGCAGCCCGATCCCGACCCGCAACCCGGACACGCCATATTCGTGAAGGTGACGTCGACGGCCGACCTGGAGACCGGAGTGTCATACCTCATCGTGTGCGAGAGTAGCAAAGTGGCAATGGCCGGACAGACCGATAAGGTGCGCGGATATGCTTCCGTTACCATCGACAACGACAAGATAGAAACCGAGGTTGACAATACAGGCACTCCGCGTCAGTTCGTTCTCGGTGGCACTGAGGGTGCTTACACCTTCTATGATGCCATAGACAAGTATCTGTCGTATACCCCGGGAAGCAAGAATTCACTCGCTTCGGCGGCTACGGCTGAAGACAAGTCGGCACAGTGGAGAATCAGTATCAGTGGAGATGCCGCCAGCATCAGCAATGTGGGTACATCTTCCCGCCAGATCTATTATAATAAGTCGGCCCCGCGATTTGCATGCTACGAAAACAGTCAGCAGTCCGTGACGTTGTACAAGAACACATCAGCGACCGGATTGCAGCCCGTGACCGACATTTCACGCAAGCAACTTGTCGATGTCTATTCGCTCACCGGCGTGAAGATACGCAGTACCGTCGTGCGTGCCGATGCGTTGCGTGGACTTGACAAAGGCGTGTATGTCGTCGGCGGACGGAAATATGTGGTGAAATAAAAATCTTATTTATATTTATATAATTATGGTGAAGTGCCGGAGAATCATTTTCTTCCGGCACTTTATTTTTACAGACGAGATAAATTTTCATATGCAACCTTCTGTCTTAAAATATATACAAATCAGTTAAATGATGTTATAATTTTGGCTTTTCGGTTCTCAAATTTGCACTTCAGTTGTTATTACTGATGTGAAATTAATGAATATAATTTAAAGACTTAAATTAAACAATGAAAAAACTATTAATTCTTACGTCGCTCGTAATGGCGGCAAGTACTGCCGTTCAGGCGAATGACGACAATGTGTTGCCGTCATGGGCTTTCGGAGGTTTCGAGCGTCCCGAGGGTGTCAATCCGTTGATTACACCGAGAGCGGAGAGTGTGTTTGATTGTCCTATGAGGAACAAACCCGTAAACTGGGAGCTTGCCGATACGTTCAATCCGGCAGCTGTTGTCAAGGACGGAAAAATCTGTATCTTGTATCGTGCAGAGGATAATCCCAACGCAGGTATCGGCGGACGTACGTCGCGTATAGGTCTGGCAGAGACGGCAGACGGCATTCATCTGGACTCGCGCTCGGACAAACCGGTGTTCTATCCCGACAAAACGGAAATCTCAAAGACTTACGAATGGGACGGCGGATGTGAGGACCCGCGCGTGGTGGCTGCCGATGTGGACGGCAAGACGATGTATGTGATGACCTACACATCATGGAATCATGACAAACCGAGACTGTCGATTGCCACTTCTTCCGACCTCAAGACATGGACAAAACAAGGTCCGGCATTCCTCAAGACATTGGACGGAAAATACAAAGACCTTGCTTGCAAGTCGGGTTCTATTCTTACCGAGGTCAAGCACGGACGTCAGGTGGCTGTCAAGGTCAATGTGAACGGCAAGAACCAGTATCTCATGTATTGGGGAGAAGAGTGGGTGTGTGCAGCCACTTCGGACGACCTCATCACATGGACTCCCTATGTGGATAATGACAAGAACCTCATCTATCTCGTCAAACCGCGTAAAGGCTATTTCGACAGCAAGCTCACCGAGTGTGGTCCTCCCGCCATCATGACCGACAACGGCATCATCCTTTTCTACAATGGAAAGAATGGCACAGGCTCGGATGCAGATCCCAACTATCCTGTCAACACGTATGCCGCAGGTCAGATTTTGTTCGACAAGGAGAATCCTCTTACGGTCAAAGACCGTCTGGACAAACCGTTCTTCCGCCCGATGGCCGACTTTGAGAAGACCGGACAGTATGCTGCCGGCACCGTTTTCATCGAAGGTCTTGTTTATCATAACAACAAATGGTTCTTGTATTACGGTTGTGCCGACTCTATGGTGGGTGTTGCCGTGTATGACCCGGCACATCGCACAGGCATCGGCGACCCTATCACTATCCCTGCTCCCGACGGTGTCATCAACAATTATCCGGCCGGCGGACATGGCAAACTGCGTTGCACGATACATTCCTTCAGCGGTTATGCAGCCGATGGCGAGCGCCCTTTTTATCTCAACACCACTTATTCGTACCCCGGACATAAGTGGTGTGACACTTCTGACGGCAATCCCTGGGTGGTATTCGAATTCACTGATTACTACAATATCAACCGTTTCGTCTTCAGAGACGTTGCCAACCGTGAGTCCAATTGCGGTAATGTGCCGGAATATTGGTTGTATGTGAGCAACACAGGCAATGACGGCGACTGGCAGGAAGTGGCCCATCAGAGCAACGTGGGAAACCTGGGCGAGAAAGATATCAAGTTTGATGCCGTCAAGGCCAAATACGTGAAGCTCGTACTGAAAAAGGGTGTTCGTCCCGACGGAAGGGACGACAACGCCGTCCGTATTTACGGATGTGATATCTATGGCGAACTGGCTGAGGAAGCAAACAATGACGGAATAGTGAGCATCGGAAAAACGATGCTCACCTCATACGATGCCGTCAACGAGCGCGAACAGGCCCTCAACCTGATTGATGGCAATCATTCGGATGACAAGACAAAATGGTGCTTCTATCAGGCCGACATGAACAAGGACCCTTACAAGTATGCCGTCATCGACTTGGAGGATGTATACGACATCGATAAATTTGTGATGTATGACAGCAAAACGCTCGGTCCGGACCCCAATGTGACGGATTATCAGATTTATGTCAGCATGGAAAAGCCGGATATCAAGCTCGTTACTCCGCAGGGAGATACCAATACTTGTTGGGGCGATGCTGTCGTCAATAAAAGCGGACAGGCTGATGTGGCCAAGAAAGAGGACGTGTTGACTACTCCTGTAAGGGGGCGTTACGTCAAATTGGTCATTCCCCGCACATCTGCATCAATGAACGCTCACACATCCCGTATATTTGCTTTCGATGTGTACGGAACCAAATATGTCAATTCCATAGAAGCCGAGGATGTGAACAAAAATGCAATCTCCGTGTATCCTAAATCATTGCACGGCGATGGAATCCTCACCATCACCAATGCCGATGGAGCCGACGTGGCCCTCTATTCTCAGACCGGTGCACTGGCGATGAAATCTCAGGTTATCGGCCAAACCATCTCTTTGCCGGGACTGTCTAAGGGCGTATATCTGTTGAAGGTGCATTCTTCAACATCTGACTCGGTTGATAAGATTCTCGTATATTAAAATCATATTTATTAATGATATTGCCGTTTATGTGCGGCATACCCTTTTTATCAATGTGTCATCATTGATATTGAAACTGTGTGTTTTCAATTTCAATGATGGCACGTTTTTTTTCTGATGTATATAATAAATCGAAATCAAACTCATTAGCATATTTTTGCATTTCGATTATTTTCGTTATCTTTGTCTGGTATATTGACATTGAAGCTTATTTGTTGCTCTTTTCACGTGTTTGCATGAGTGTAAACAGAACGACAATCTTTTTCAACCAATAATAAAAATAACTAACTCTAAACGAAATGATGAAGAAAAAAACTCTACTCACAGGGTGTTTGCTTTCTGTATTCATGTTGCAGGGCGCGATGGCGCAGGATGAAGTGATCAGCACATTCAATTCCGCCAACGTGATTCTGCCTTCGTCTCAGTACACTCCGGACGACCCTTATCTGGCCACGGTATGGGTGTATGATTCAAGACAGCGATACAGCGAGCCGTTTTACAACAAAGTGTGGGGCGTACCCGATGATGACGCTCAAGGTCACAAATGGTACGAGCCCGAGTATGAATTGACCGACAACTCGGTCGTCTGGCAGGAAGATGTGCAGGCTCCTTTCAGCACTGACGAGTATTACAAAGGTCATCTCTCGTACCGATGGATTTCCGGCGAAATCATGGGCGACATATATATGCGCCGCACATTCACGCTCAACGAACCAATCAGGGAAACCGTTTTTCTCGCTTGCGGACACGATGACGCCCCCTCGGAGTGGTATATCAACGGCGTTCTGGTGAAGACCGTGAGTGACGGTTGGAACAATGATGAGTATGTGCTCCTCACCGATGAGCAAAAGGCACTTATCAAAACCGACGGCACTGAGAATGTCATTGCAGTGCATGTGCATCAGAACTGGGGCGGCGCCTTTGCCGATTGCGGACTTTACGCTGCCGATATGAAATATGTGCACAACTATCTGCACACCGTCTCTTGTGGCGATTGGGAGTGCAAGTACTATTTCCTCAATTATGACACCGATATCGAAGTGGCCGATGCAGGCCATTGGGCCGCTCTCGAAGAGGACGAGCGCGACTGGATTCCCGGTTACGGACCGTTCAGCTACGATGAAAATATGTTCTTCACGACCAAATGGCCGAGCCGCGAAAGACCTCTTCTCGTGCGCCGACATTTCACTCTCACCGAGGCTGATCTCGAGGATATAAAGAACAACGATGTCGTACTCTCATGCAGTTACGACGAAAATCCCCGTGTGTTCTTGAACGGAACAAAGATTTGGTCGGCCGAGAAATGGAACGACAACGACTATGCACAAGTCAAGTTGAGATCGGTCCACAAGAATCATTTCCGTGTCGGTGACAATGTGTTGGCCGTATCGCTTACCAGTGGAGCTGGTGGAGGACACATTGACTACGGTATCGGATTGGTCAGATATGAAGACCCTACATCCATTGATCATACCTCTTCCGGTGTGACGGAGCGCAAAGACAACAAAGTGTACAACCTCAACGGACTTTATCTGGGAACGTCCACAGATGGTTTGAAGAAGGGCGTATATATTGTAGGTGGTAAAAAACATGTCGTAGGAAAATGATTATCGAGATGAAAAATATATTTTCAACTAAATGGTTGGTGGCTTTTGCCGGATGTGCCATGATGGCCATGCCGACCTGGGCGGACACTAAAGTCGTGGATCGTCCGAAACTTTCAACAAGCGTGAACTATCCCGGTTTCAAGGCTCCATTGCAGACCGCTCCACTCATCAAGCTCCCCGTGGGCAAAGTGCAACCCAAAGGTTGGTTACGCAAGTGTCTTGAGTTGCAGCGCGACGGACTAAACGGAAAACTCGGAACCGTGAGTGCATGGCTCGACAAAAAGAACAATCAGTGGCTCAGCGATAACGGTGATCATGGTTGGGAGGAGGTTCCTTATTGGCTCAGAGGATATTGCAGTCTCGCTTATATACTCGGCGATGAGGACATGATAAACGAATCTCAGATATGGTTTGAGGGCGTTTTGAATAATCTTAAGTCCGATGGTTTCCTCGGTCCGCGCAATTATTCGGGCGACAAACCGGAGGTATGGGCGCAGATGATCATGCTTTGGGCATTGCAGACATACTATGAGTTCAGTGGCGATGAGCGTGTGCTGGACGCCATGACCAACTATTTCAAGTGGGAGATGGCCGTTGCCGACGATAAGTTCCTTGAGGATTATTGGGAGCACTGCCGTGGTGGAGACAACATGTGGAGCGTTTTGTGGCTTTACAACCGCACGGGCGATGAGTCGATACTTCCTCTTATCGACAAGTTGCATGAGAATACGGCCGACTGGACACAGAAAGGCACACTGTCCAACTGGCACGGAGTGAACGTGGCACAAGGTTTCCGTGAGCCAGCCACATATTATATGTACAACGGACAACCGGAAATGCTTCAGGCCACTTACGACAATCAGAAAGTGATGCGCGATATCTATGGCCAGATGCCGGGCGGTATGTATGCGGCCGATGAGAATGCGCGTGACGGTTATTTCGATCCGCGTCAGGGTGCCGAGACATGTGCTTTGGTCGAGCAGATGGCCAGTGACGAGATTCTGATGGGTATCACCGGCGACGTTTATTGGGCCGACCACTGCGAGGATGTGGCGTTCAATACATTCCCGGCAGCCTTCACTAAAGATATGAAGGCCCTGCGTTATCTCACTTCGCCCAATATGGCGATAAGCGATGAGAAACTGCACGGACCGAGCATAGACAACAACCTGCGCGGCATGTTGTCAATGAGCCCGTTCAGCAGCCGTTGCTGTCAGCACAACCACGGTATGGGATGGCCTTATTATGCCGAGCATCTTGTTATGGCAACAGCAGACAACGGTCTTGCCACTATGCTTTACGCTGCCAATGAAACGACTATTAACGTGGCCGACGGACACGAGGTGAAGCTCGTCGAAGAGACCAATTATCCGTTTGATGAGGTTGTCAAGCTCACGGTGCATACCGACGGCAATGTGGCATTCCCGTTCTATATGCGCGTCCCCGGATGGTCAGACGAAACAGAGGTGACCGTCAATGGCGAGCCCGTGAATGTATCGGGAGCTGCCGGCAAGTTTGTCTGCATCGAGCGCGAGTGGGCTGATGGAGATGTAGTGGAGCTGAAGATGCCGATGTCTGTATCTTCTCATGTATGGCAGAAGAATAAGGCCGGAGTCAGTGTCAACTACGGACCGCTCACGCTCTCACTCAAGATAGATGAGGTGTATGAGGAACACGACAGCCGTGACCACGACTTTGTGCAGGACGACTCACACTGGCAGGACGGTGTTGACGCATCGCTTTGGCCTTGCTATGTGCTCAAACCCAACTCGGAGTGGAATTATGCTTTGAAGGTGGACGAGAACAATCTGCCTCTCAATTTCACTGTTCAGAAGAAGCCGTGGCCTGCAGATGACTATCCATTCACCATCGAGAGTGTTCCCTATGAGTTCACAGCTGTGGGCAATCAGGTTCCTTCGTGGGGCTACGACAGCACCGGTATGACCGACCTTATGCCTACCAAGTATGTCGAGCGCAGTACTGTCGACACACCGTTGAAACTCGTTCCGATGGGTGCGGCACGTCTCCGCATCTCTGTTTTCCCAAGAGAAATAGTCGAGTAAGATAGTTTATCTGAAAACATAAATAAAAAAGGATGGAATGAACAATCAGACATTCCATCCTTTTTTATTTCATTGTTTGCCGACAAGTATGTGTTGTCGCGCTTCTGCAATCGCCTTACTTTCCTGCCGTCTGTACTTTACTTATTTCAATATCAGTCCCACCGGGCAGTGGTCGCTGCCGAAGATATCGTTGTGTATGGATGTTTCGGCGATATTGTCTTTCAGCCGTTCGGACACGATGAAATAGTCGATGCGCCATCCTGTGTTCTTTTCACGGGCGCGAAAACGATATGACCACCATGAATATTTCACCTCATCGGGATGTTGGAAACGGAAAGTGTCGACAAAACCATTGTCGAGCATTATGCTCATTCTCTCACGTTCCTGATCAGTAAAACCCGGGTTCATGCGGTTGGTTTTCGGGTTTTTCAGGTCAATCTCGTTGTGTGCCACATTCAGATCGCCGCATACTATCACCGGTTTCTTCTTGTCCAGTTCCTTGATATAGCCGAGGAAGTCCTCCTCCCATACCATTCTGTAATCCAGACGACGTAGTCCGTCCTGTGAGTTGGGAGTATAAACGCAGACGAGAAAGAAATCGTTCATCTCCATTGTTATCACCCTTCCTTCGTGGTCGTGCTGGTCTATTCCGATGCCATAGGTCACGTTCAGTGGCTGATGTCTGGTGTATATGGCCGTACCCGAGTACCCTTTCTTGTCGGCATAGTTCCAAAACGACGTGTAGCCTTCGAAATTCAGGTCGAGTTGTCCGTCTTGCATCTTGGTCTCCTGCAGGCAGAAGAAATCAGCATCAAGGGCTTTGAAACTGTCTTCAAAGCCCTTGTTCACACAGGCCCTTAGCCCGTTTACGTTCCATGAAACAAATTTCATTGCTTATAATATAGTCTTAGCTTTTTTTCGCCTTGATGCCGAATACGTTGGCTATCCTATGCTCAAATCCATCCACGTAAACCTTTTCAATGCAGATATTGCCCTGGAATACGTTGTTGTAGAATTGGGCCAGCGGATAATAATAGTAGCCGTTGGAATCCTGTATGCGCTCCGTGAAATCGACAATCACATGATGAGTGTTGCCGTCATATTCTGTATCAAATTCCATTCGTGTCTCTTTTGTCTTGATGTTGAACTGGTAAAATACGGAATTTTGGGTTGACAGTTTGAGATACGGAATGGCGTCAGTGGTCAATTTCTGAGAAGCCGATGCTTCCAAAACCTCTTTCGACTTATCTACTGTGCCCGAGTTGGCAACATACAGAGCGAGCGTTTTGATGGGGAAATTGTCCATCACCAGACGGTTAGTCTTTATTGTCTCGGCCGAGATGGTCCATGTCACGTCCACCGAATCCTCTCTGTCGTTATAAGGTTTGTTCGGATTGACATAATACAGTTTTCCTGTGTAATTTCCGGCAGTCTTCTGGCAAGCTTCGATAGAGTCTGCGATTGTCATTGTCGGAATCACCCCGCCGTTGTTGCCACCATCATTGTCGAGGCAGGACGACAATGAAAAAGTTGTTGTAAGCCCGCAGATAAGCATCAGGGCCATTGCTTTTGCATTCTTCATATTTGTGTTTTTATAAGTTTTCTATATTGATAATGCGGAAATGTCAGAAATCTTGTATGGAATTCAAATTTTTTTTGATTCACCACGCAAAAGATTCATGAATTCCTCGCGCGTCTTGGCCTGATTGAACGCTCCGCTGAAATCGCTCGTTGTCGTGATGGAGTTTTGTTTCTCCACGCCGCGCATCTGCATGCACATGTGTTTGGCCTCGATCACCACCATCACCCCGAGCGGATGCAGAGTGTTTTCTATGCAGTCTTTGATTTGTTGTGTCAGTCGTTCCTGCACTTGCAGTCTGTGGCTGTAAATGTCCACCACCCGTGCTATCTTGCTCAGTCCGGTGATGTAGCCGTTGGGTATGTAAGCCACGTGGGCCTTACCGTAGAAAGGCAGCATATGATGTTCGCACATAGAGAAGAAGTCGATGTCCTTGACAATGACCATCTGGTTGTATTTCTCCTCAAATAGTGCGTCGGTGAGCACCTTGTGCGGGTCTTGCGAGTAACCTCTTGTGAGCACCTGCATGGCTTTGGCCACACGCATCGGTGTCTTTTGCAGTCCCTCGCGCTCGGGGTCCTCTCCGAGCAGTTGCAGTATGTTCTTATAATTGTCAGCCAGGTCCTCGAGACCTTCGCGATATTCTGTTTCCGGATTCATGATTTTATATCGAATATTTTTTTATATGTTCTTTGCAGGATAAGGATGCTTTTCAGTACGATACGGTGATTTTGCCACTCACGATGCAAGCCTCCTTGTATCCGAGTTTCTGTATTTGTCTCAACACGCTGTTGGCCTCTTCGAATGTCCTGAAATTGCCTACGCGGCAGATCCATCGTGGCGAGTAGAAATGCACGTACACGGGTTGTTCCGGTATGGCCTGTTTCACTTTGTTGCCGGCCTGTTGGGCCTTTATCTTGTCGTTTCTCGAATTTCCTCCTGCAAAGACCTGCACCCTGTAACCGTCTATTTTGTAACTTCTACGCATCACCTTCTTGTGCATATCCGTCTTCAAGGTGTCGGGTTCCTCTTCTTTTGTGGTCTTTTCGGTTGTTGTCTTTTTTGTGTTGTCGGATGTTGCCGATGTGTGGGTTGGGGTTGTTTTTTTTGTTTTCGCCGTTTCTCTTTTCGGCGTTACGGCATTTGTTTTTTTGATGCCGTTGACCAGTTCGTCTATCTCTTTGTCCTCGGTCACGGTTACCTTGCCTTGTTGCTGTTTCTGTTCCTGTAGGTGTTGCAGATATGTTTGCGCGCTTATGTCAGTGGCAGCCATCACCATCAGGGCCGATAATATGACGAATAGTCTCATAGTTGTCTGTTGTTATTGTTATCATTAATATGGTGGATTGGTAGAATTGTTTCTGTCAATCCACCTTTGTTTTATAGTCGAATTGTTCGGAAATTATTTTTTCCAAGCGTCAATGATGCCTTTGAAATCGGCTGCCTTGAGAGAAGCACCACCTATCAGACCACCATCGATGTCCACTTTGGCAAACAGTTCGGGAGCGTTGCTGGCCTTGCAGCTGCCGCCATAGAGGATGGAAGTGTCCTCGGCTGTCTCGTTGCCATATTTCTCGGCCACGATGCTGCGGATGTAGGCATGAATCTCTTCAGCCTGTTCGGCTGTGGCAGTCTTGCCTGTACCGATGGCCCAGATGGGCTCGTAGGCGATGATGATGTTTTTGAATTCCTCGGCAGAGAGGTTGAATACGCTGCCCTCGAGCTCAGCTTTCACCACATCGTTCTGTTTGCCTGCCTCGCGCTCTTCCAGAGTCTCGCCGATGCAGAAGATTACTTTCAGTCCGTTCTGGAGAGCCAGCAACACTTTCTCTTTGAGTATTTCCGGAGTCTCGTTGTAGTACTGGCGACGCTCGGAGTGTCCGAGGATGACATACTGGGCACCTGTGCTCTTCACCATCTCGGCAGAAACCTCGCCTGTGTACGCACCCTTCTCTTTGTCGGCACAGTTCTCCGCACCGAGACCGATGATGTCAGCGTTGAGGATTTCAGCCACCGGAGCGAGGTGGATGAACGGAGTGCAGATGATCACATCGCAGTTGGGTTTGTCAGCTGTGAGTGTTTCGTTGAGCTCTTTGGCCAGAGCTACGCCTTCTTGCAGGTTCTTGTTCATTTTCCAGTTACCTGCTACAATTTTCTTTCTCATGTTTTTATTCTTTTGTTTGAGGTTTGATGTTTTTTCTTTTTCTTATCCATTTGGTCCATGCCCACGTTCTGTCGGCGATGGTCAGCAGCGTCAAGGGCAGCACGAACCACAGTATGATTTTCAATATCTTGCCTATGGTGGAGTCGTCGGGCAGTTGTCCTATCTCAATCTTGTCAAGACTGCCGGTCAGCTGTTCGTCCTCGGGCAGGTCGTTGTGGCTCCATTTTCTTATTATGACCCCGTTCTTGATGAGCATCAGTCCCGGGTTGCTGCGTATCATAGTCTTGAGCGTGGTCTCATCCGTGGTGCAGAAATCGTATTCCGCTCCCGTGATGTCCTGCCATCGTCTGATGCCGCGGTCCGAACTTGCCGTCAGACAATAGAACGGCACATCGTGGTCTTGGGCATATTCGTATATACGGTCTATGTTGCCGAAATTGCTGTCATCGGCGTTTTCCAGATGCGGAGCTATCAGCAGGAACGTGTATCCCGGGTCGCTGAGCACGCTCCCGGTGATGTCCTCGCCCGTCTTGTTGAGCACGATGGAGAAATCGTGTATCGGCGGTTCGTATCCTTTTTTTGTCTGTATGGTGTGGCTGTCCACAAACTCCCACGTCGAGTCCGGATAGTTTTCGATGGTGAATTCGCGTGTCGTGCCGTCCTTGCGCATTACGAAGGTAGTCTCAAACTCGGGTTGCTCGGCACCTTCGGGTATCTCCATCCCTTTCCTGATGTCGGCCCCGGTGTGATAAGGCCGGAAATCAAACTGGGGTAGGGTGTAGAGGCTGACGATGCTGGTGATCAGTATGAAGATGAGCGTGTAGTTGACCACAATCCACTGATTGTTCTCCGAAATCAGCCGTGGCATCCTTAGCGGGGCCATTGTCACCACGGCGGCACATGCTGTGAGAATGATGTTTTTGACCAGCGTCTCGCCATTGGTGAGCGTGAGAGCATCGCCGAAGCAGCCGCAATCCTTTACCGGGTCGGCTATAAATATCCACAGTGTGATGGCCGTCATGACGGTCATGAGCAGCATCACGATTTTGGATGTCAGCCGTCTCCGTATGGCAAAGAGCATACACATGCCCAGACTGAACTCTATGGCTGGCAGCGCCGTGGCGCATACCAGTGTCAGCCACTCGGGCATCAGGTCGGCCAGCGACAGCGCCGCGAGATAGTCGTTTATCTTGTATTGTGTGCCCAGAGGGTCCACCGCTTTCACATATCCCGACATTATGAACGTCACGGCCAGCGTCAGTCGGCATATATTTGTCAATATGTACCGCAGGTATTTCATCAATCGTTCTCAGTCAGTTTGATGACTCCGAAGGTGGCATAGTTGATGATGTCCATATAGTTTGAGTCGATACCCTCGGATATTATCGTTTGTCCTTCGAGATCCTCTATCTCCTTGACTCTCTGAATCTTGGTGAGGATAAAATCGGTGTAGCTGCTTATGCGCATAGAGCGCCACGCTTCGTCGTAGTCATGGTTTTTCTTGAGCATCAGTTGCAAGGCCTCCCGGGCATGCGCATCATACATTTTCATAGCTTCGTCGGGAGTGGTGTCGATGTTGTCGGCGAATCCCTTTTCGAGTTGTATCAGCCCTATCAGTCCGTAGTTGATTAGCGCCATGAATTCCGAACGGATGCTTTCGCCCACCATGTTTTCCTTTTTTATCTCGAGCGAGCGTATGCGTTTGGCTTTGATATATAGTTGGTCGGTGAGCGATGTCGGTCTGAGCATGCGCCATGAAGCACCGTAGTCATGCAGTTTGCCGGCAAAAAGTTGTCGGCATTCGAGCATTGCGTTTTTGAATTGTTCTTCTGTTTTTGTCATATCCTTTAGTTGCCGCAAATTTACTCATTTCTCGTGACATAAGCAAAAATAAGGTTGAAAAATGGTATTTGCGTCTTTCGCCACCCTCTGTGTGTGACGGCCGGGCGGGATGAAAGAGTGGGTGTAGGCGCGGATGCCCGCGCGTGTCAACCCTCTTTCTGTCTCATGTGTATCATCTTCACCACTCCGCACATCGCCTCGTAACGCGCTTGCAGCGAGTCGCGCCTCATGCGCAACATGTTGGCCTTGTACAGATCGGTCTCCGTCTTGAGCATGTCCAGCGTCTCGTGCAGCAGTATGTCGGTGGCGGCAATGTCGCTTTGAGCCATCTTCAGTGATGCCTCTTGCCAGATTTTGAGCGCCTTCTTGCGCGCCTCGACGGCCTTCGGGTATTTCAGACGCAGCGATTCGATGGAGTCCAATGATTCGCTATACTTGCCATTGGCATACAGGGAGTCGATGGCAGACATCATTGCATCGGCTTGCCGTTCTTCGTGCTGTGCGCATCCGCATAACATTAGAGCGAGTGATATGATAGAAAGATATTTCATTGCGGGCGCAAATGTATAAAAATATAATGTTACCGATTACTTTTGCACCTTGATTTTTTAAATCTTTATGATTTCACTCCCTGCGTTTACATATCTTTATCTTTTGCACGGGGCGAGATGCCCGTCCGACGGGCAGTTCGTACAACCGGCATCGGGTATCCTGTGACGGGTCGTAATCTTATTTTTCTGGCAATGTTAAGGGTGAGTTGAAATGTTAAATTTTAAGTTAAAATTTTTTGAGAAAAAGTTCGTCGGTTTTTGTCGAAATAGCTTGATGCGAAGGTGAAAATACACCTTCTGGAGTGCAAAAACGGCGATAAAAACGCATATTCTTACCCTTTTTATGCGAAAATATGCTTTCCCCGTCTTCCAAAAGGGGCTCTTTCGGACTCTGAAAGGGTTCCTTTTGGCATGCGAAAGGGCCCCTTTCGGGTTGTAAAAGGGCCTTTTTTGCAAAACAGGTGTGATAGTTTGAGATTTAATTTTACATATCTTATTGAATATCAAATATTTATATGAAATGTCTGATTTTTCGCGTTTTTTCGGCTGCGGGAAAAATATTTTGAAATGAAGGCAAAAATAGAGCGATAATTTTAACATTTGCCCGTTTTGTAGTTGCTATATTTTAAATATCTCCACTCTGTTTTTACCACCCACGGCCCCGTATGTTCATGTCCGGGAAGCAACGACGTTTAACTTTCTTTATTCAACTTTGTTGTCCATTTGTTTCTAAAAATAGGATTTTTAGGCTACCTTTGCAGGAAATTTTATTCAGATAACAAAACAATTGAAATGAAATTATATTCGGATGCCGAACTGGCGCAACTGCTTGACAAGGACATTTTCCACACCATAGGTGAGGTGGCAGATAATCTCGGACTGGAGTGTTATGTCGTGGGCGGTTATGTCCGTGACATCTTTCTCGAGCGACCATCCAACGATATCGATGTGGTGGTTGTGGGCAGCGGCATACAGGTGGCCGATGCTCTGAAACAGAGGCTCGGAAGGAAGGCTCATCTCTCGGTGTTTCGCAATTTCGGTACCGCGCAGGTGAAATACCGCGATATGGAAATAGAGTTTGTGGGAGCCCGACGCGAGAGCTATGACCGCGGTTCGCGCAAACCGGCAGTGGAAGACGGCACGTTGGAGGACGACCAGAACCGCCGCGACTTCACCATCAATGCCATGGCCATAAGTCTCAATGCCGACAGATTCGGCCAACTTGTAGATCCCTTTGACGGCATATATGACCTTGAGGACGGCATCATACGCACCCCTCTCGATCCCGACATCACATTCTCAGACGACCCGCTGCGTATGATGCGGTGTGTCAGGTTCTCGGCCCAACTCAAATTCATCATCGACGAAGAGACCTTCGAGGCTCTCTCACGCAACGTGAAACGCATCGAGATAGTGAGCGGCGAGCGTATCATCGATGAACTCAACAAGATAATGCTCACCGATGCGCCCAGTCGCGGACTCATGGAACTGCATCGGTGCGGACTGCTCGCGCTGCTCATGCCCGAGCTCACGGCCCTCGATGTGGTCGAGACGCGCAACGGCAGGGCGCACAAGAACAATTTCTACCACACACTCGAGGTGGTAGACAACGTCAGTCGTGCCGGCGGAGGATTGTGGCTCAGATGGGCTGCCTTGCTCCATGATGTGGGCAAAACCAAGAGCAAACGCTGGGAACCGGCCATCGGTTGGACATTCCATAACCATAATTTCGTGGGTGCCAAAATGGTGCCGCAGATATTCCGACGTATGAAACTGCCGATGGATGCCAAGATGAAATATGTGCAGAAACTGGTCAACCTGCACATGCGCCCCATCGTGATAGCCGATGAGGAGGTGACCGACAGCGCCGTCAGACGACTCATGAACGATGCCGCCGACGACATAGACGACCTCATGACCCTCTGCGAGGCTGATATCACGAGCCGCAACTCGGTGCGCAAACAGCGCTTCCTCGACAATTTCCGCATAGTCAGAGAGAAACTCACCGACCTCAAGGAGCGCGATTACAAACGTCTGCTCCAGCCCTGTATCGACGGCAACGAGATAATGGAGATGTTCCATCTCAAACCCTGTCCGCAAGTGGGTACCCTCAAGCAGACACTCAAGGATGCCGTGCTCGACAATAAGGTGAAAAACGAGCGCGAACCTCTCATGCAACTCCTTTTGCAAAAGGCACGGACGATGGGATTGGCATAGCCAACAGTTGTTAAAACGCGATAATTGTTATTAAATATATATCAACGGTTTTGCATGTAATAATAATGTGGTTATCTTTGCACTCCGAAAACTTATGCAAGTTTTAAAGTTTTCTTTCCGCCATCATGTCGCTCACATTATATGATAAAATATATCAGTGGCAGATATCAGAGTGCGGAATCCAAGTAGACAAACGAAATAAAAAATTATTTATATTTGAATAGGTATGAGAAAAACTAACATTTTGGTGATTGCAGCTTTTGCTGCCATGCTCGCATCTTGCGGTGGAGGAAAGCAGGGCAAACCTGATTTCGGTGATAACGAATATGCCGTGAGAACCCTGACGGGTCAGAGCGCTGATTTGCAAACTACTTATCCCGCTACCATCAAAGGTGTGCAGGATGTGGAGATACGTCCGAAAATCTCGGGATTCATTACGAAGATGTGTGTGACCGAAGGTCAGGCTGTCAAGGCAGGACAGCTGCTCTTCGTGATAGATAATGTGACCTACTCGGCAGCCGTACGCCAGGCTCAGGCAGCCGTCAACTCGGCACAGGCTCAGCTCAACACAGCCAAGCTGACATACGAGAATAATCAGAAACTGTTTAAGAACAACGTCATCGGTGACTATGAGATGCAGTCGGCCAAGAATACTTACGAGTCGGCTAAGGCCGGTTTGGCCCAGGCTAAGGCAAACTACGTGTCAGCCAAACAGAATCTGGATTTCTGCTATGTCAAGAGCCCGGCAGCCGGTGTGGTAGGCAATCTGCCTTATCGTGTGGGTGCGCTCGTGAGCTCGGCAAGCCAGCAACCCCTCACCACGATATCCAATATCAGCACCATGCAGGTGTATTTCTCGATGACAGAAAAAGATCTCCTCAATATGACCAAGTCGGCCGGAGGACTCAATGCCACAATCAAGGATTATCCTGAGGTGACACTCATGCTGGCCGATGG
Source organism: uncultured Prevotella sp. (assembly GCA_905202125.1). Classification (GTDB taxonomy): domain Bacteria; phylum Bacteroidota; class Bacteroidia; order Bacteroidales; family Bacteroidaceae; genus Prevotella. Next base: position 23,346 of record CAJKQX010000011.1, on the reverse strand, counting down.
TTCCGCCTACGGCCACACAGGACGTCTGGCCACCATCAGCGGTGTGATCGATCAGACCACCGGCTCGGTATCCCTGCGTGCTGATTTCCCCAACCCCGAGCATCTGCTCAAGAGCGGCGGCTCAGGCTCGATAGTCATCCCCAACAAGTTGAGCAACGCCGTCATCATCCCGCAGCAGGCCACTGTGGATGTGCAGGACAAACATTTCGTCTATATCGTGGGTGCTGACAACAAGGTGAAATATACCGAAATCACGGTCGATCCCAACAACGACGGCAAGAACTATATCGTGACATCAGGTCTGAAACTGGGCGACAAGATCGTTTCGGACGGTGTGAACTCACTCACGGACGGTATGGAAATCAAACCCATCACCGAACAGCAGTATCAGGAGAAAATAAACAAGGCACAGGCTCTCGGCGCCGTTCAGAACGACGGCAAGAAACTCAAAGAGGCTCTGAGCAAATAATATAATGTACAAATACAAGAATTACAGACTATGAAATTAGATAGATTTATCAAGCGCCCGGTGCTGTCGACCGTGATTTCCATACTCACGGTGATATTGGGTGTGATTGGATTGGTCTCTCTTCCGATTGAGCAATATCCTGACATCGCACCTCCGACAATATCGGTAAGGGCTTTCTATACCGGTGCCGACGCACAAACCGTGCAAAACTCAGTGCTTGCTCCGCTCGAGGAACAGATCAACGGTGTCGAGGGTATGACCTACATGACCTCTTCGGCAACCAACGACGGTATGGCTTCCATCACCGTGTATTTCGAGCAGGGATACGATGCCGATATGGCACAGGTCAACGTACAGAACCGTGTGTCGCAGGCCACCAGTCTGCTGCCGGCCGAGGTGACACGTAGCGGTGTCAATGTGGAGAAACGACAGACATCCAACGTGCTTATCATGGCGCTCACCAGTTCCGACGGACGTTATGATGAGAAATTCCTCTCCAACTACGCCGACATCAACGTCATTCCTACTGTCAAGCGTGTGGAGGGTGTAGGTAGCTGCGAGTCGATGGGTGCCAAGACCTACACCATGCGTCTGTGGCTCGATCCGGCCAAGATGAAACAATACAACCTCATCCCCTCCGACATCACTTACGCTTTGGCCGAACAGAACATCGAGGCTGCGCCCGGTAAGTTCGGCGAGCAGAGCACCAACCAGTTTGAGTACGTCATGAGATACACCGGACGTCTGAAGACTCCCGAGGCATTCGGTGATATGGTGCTCAGAAGCGATGCCAACGGACAGACACTGAGAGTGAAAGACGTGGCCCGCGTGGAGCTCGGCGGTCTGTACTACACCGTGAGATCGAGTGTGGACAGCAAGCCTGCCGTGATGATGATGGTCGCACAGGTGGCCGGATCAAACGCCACACAGATTGTGAAGGATGTGAAAAAGACCGTAGACGACCTCTCCCAGCAGTTCCCGCCGGGCATGGAGCTTAAATACATGCAGGACGTTACCGAGTTCTTGTATGCTTCGATGCATGAGGTTGTGAAGACACTCTTAGAGGCTTTCGTGCTTGTGTTCCTCGTTGTGTACATCTTCCTGCAGGATTTCCGCTCGACACTCATCCCGCTTATCGCGGTGCCTGTGTCGCTCGTGGGTACGTTCTTCTTCCTCAATGTGTTCGGATTCTCCATCAACCTTCTGACGCTATCGGCCCTCGTGCTGGCCATCGCCATTGTGGTCGATGATGCCATTGTGGTGGTCGAGGCGGTGCATGCCAAACTCGACCTCGGATACAAGTCGACACGCAGAGCGTCGATCGACGCCATGAACGAGATTTCGGGTGCCATCATCTCAATCACGCTTGTGATGTCTGCCGTGTTCATCCCGGTGTCGTTCCTGGGCGGTACGTCAGGTACGTTCTATAAGGAGTTCGGTGTGACAATGGCCATATCGATTGTGATTTCGGCCCTCAACGCCCTCACGCTGTCTCCGGCCCTCTGTGCGATATTGCTCAAACCGAAAAACGAAGACGGCACAGTGCGCAAGATGTCGGCCATCGACAGATTCCATGCAGGATTCAATACCGCATACGGACGTCTGCTCGACAAGTACAAGAAGGGTGTGCATTTCATGATCGAACGCAAGGCTCTCTCGCTGCTGGCAGTAGTTGTTGGTATCGCTTTGCTCGTCATCATGGGTATGACAACCAAGTCTGGACTTATCCCGGATGAGGATACCGGAACAGTGTTCTGTACCGTTTCCACTCCTCCTGCAACCAGTCTTGAGGCCACGGATAAGGTCATGGACCAGGTGGACTCCATGCTTGCTACCAATACGGCAGTGAATTCGCGAATGAGAATCACAGGATACAATTTCATCGCCGGACAGGGTTCCAACCAGGGTACATTCATTATCAAGCTCAAAAGCTTTGAAGAGCGTGGATTGACCGAAAGTTCGAAGGCTGTGCTCGGTATGATTTACAAACAGACGGCAACCATCAAGAATGCCCAGATATTGGCCTTCCAGCCACCTATGGTGCAGGGATTCTCCGCTACCAACGGTCTGACTTTCTCTATGCAGGACCGCACAGGTGGCTCTTTGGACAAATTCTTCGAGAATACCAAAAAGTTCCTTGCCGAACTCAATAAACGTCCCGAGGTTAGCAACGCCATGACATCGTTCAACTCCAGCTATCCTCAATACCTCATCAATGTGGACGTTCCGAAATGTAAACAGAGCGGAATCTCTCCGTCAGACGTGCTCACAACGATGCAAGGCTATTACGGAGGTATGTACACTTCAAACTTCAACTCTTACGGAAAACTCTACCGTGTGATGATACAGGCAGACCCGTCGGAGCGTGAGGACGTGAACAGTCTCAACAAGATCTATGTGCGCACACAGAGCGGACAGATGGCTCCCATCAAGGAATATGTGACCTTGCAGAAGGTTTACGGGCCGCAGAATATCAACCGTTTCAACCTCTTCACATCTATCGATGTCAATGCTTCGCCGGCCGACGGATATTCCACCGGTGATGTGATCAAGGCTATCGCCGAGGTGTCTAAGGACGTGCTGCCCGCCGGATACACTTACGAGTATTCCGGTCTGACACGTTCGGAGCAGCAGTCGAGCAACACCACGATGTTCATCTTCGTGCTCTGTCTGATGTTCGTCTACCTCATCCTCAGCGCACAGTATGAAAGTTATCTGTTGCCGCTGTCAGTTATTCTCTCCGTTCCGTTCGGTCTGGCAGGTGCATTCCTCTTCACCAACCTCTTCGGAAAGAACAATGACATCTACATGCAGATTGCGTTGATCATGCTTATCGGACTTTTGGCCAAGAACGCCATCCTTATCGTTGAGTTCGCGCTCGAACGCCGTCGTCTGGGTATGGCCATCACATGGAGTGCCGTGCTCGGTGCCGCCGCCCGTCTGCGTCCTATCCTTATGACATCGTTGGCCATGATTATCGGTCTGTTGCCATTGTTGTGGCCTTTCGGAGTAGGTGCCAACGGTAACCAGACACTGGGTGCTTCGGCCATCGGCGGTATGCTTATCGGTATGTTGTGCCAGATTATGATTGTTCCTGCCTTGTTCGTGATATTCCAGTATCTGCAGGAGAAGATTAAGCCAATCGAATTTGAAGATGATGTTGTGGTCGATCTCGACACCGAGTTGCTGCAATACACTCGTCCGAATGACAAATAAATATTAAGAAAATGAAGAAACTATTTATATTCATGTCCGCAACGCTGCTGCTCGGCAGCTGCGGACTCTATAACAAGTATGAGCGTCCGGAGGTTAACACCATAGGCTTGATCCGCGACAGCGTATCGCTCACCGATACCCTGGCTGCCAACGATACCACGAGCTTCGGCAATCTGCCATGGCGCAGCGTGTTTACTGATCCGCAACTGCAGACACTTATCGAGACCGGACTGGAACACAACACAGACCTTCTGAATGCGGCTTTGAACGTGAAGATGGTGGAGGCTCAACTGATGGCCGCCAAACTGGCCTTCGTGCCTTCGTTCACATTCTCACCGCAAGGAACATTGTCTTCCTGGGACGGCAACAAGGCCACGAAAATCTATTCCTTGCCCATAAACGCAAGTTGGAACGTGGATTTGTTCGGCAATCTCTTGTCTCAGAAACGTAGTGCGCAGGTAGCCTTGCTCGCCACAAAAGACTATCAGTTGGTGGTAAAAACAAACGTGATATCCAATATCGCAAATATGTATTACACCTTGCTGATGCTCGACAGACAGCTTGAAATCGTTGAAAACATGGTGGATCTGACAAAAGACACATGGGACAAGATGGCCGCCTTGAAAGATACCCGAATGGGTTATCGCTCGACAAGCGTTCAGAGTGCCGAGGCCAACTACTATTCGGTGTTGGCTCAATCGACCGATCTGAAACGTCAGATACGCGAAACGGAGAACTCGCTCTCGCTGCTTCTCGGACAACCGGCACAGACTATACAGCGTGGCAAACTTGAGGATCAGTCGCTGCCCACAGATTTCAGCACAGGCGTTTCGCTCCAGTTGCTCAATAACAGACCCGATGTGCACTATGCCGAGATGAGCCTTGCGCAGTGCTTCTACAACACTGAGACCGCCCGTTCGAGATTCTATCCCAACATCACGATAAACGGTTCGGGAGCTTATACCAACAATTCAGGCGCCGGAATAGTGAATCCCGGCAAGTGGCTGTTGTCCGCCGTGGGTAGCCTCGTGCAACCCATTTTCCAGCACGGACAAATCGTAGCCGGACTGAAAGTGGCCAAAGCACAGCAGGAACAGGCTTACAACACATGGCAGAATGCCATTCTTAAGGCCGGAAGCGAGGTGAGCAACGCTCTCGTTCTTTACAATTCCTCAGACGAGAAGAGCCGCATCGAGGCCAAACAAGTGGCCGCATTGCAACAGAACGTGGAGGACACCAAGCAGTTGTATGCAAGTTCCGGCAGCACATATCTTGAGATTATCACGGCTCAGGCCAATCTCCTCAATGCGGAATTGTCTAAGGTCGCAGACGATTTCTATAAGATGCAGGCCGTCGTGAGTCTTTATAACGCACTCGGCGGAGGCCGTAATTAATCACATTTAAAACAACATCAATTATGATAAGCGAAAAAGCTGAAATAAGCCCGAAGGCCAAAATTGGTAAGAATGTTACCATTTACCCGTTCGTTTACATCGAAGACGATGTGGTGATAGGCGATGACTGTGTGATCTATCCGTACGTCAGCATCATGAACGGAACGCGACTGGGCCGTGGAAACAAGGTATTCCAAAACACTGTTCTCGGTGCCCTTCCTCAGGATTTCCACTATTGCGGCGATGCAACACAGTTGGTCATCGGCGACGACAATATAATTCGCGAGAATGTGGTAATCAATCGCGCCACATTCTGCAACGGTCAGACCGTCATCGGAAACCGTAATTTCATCATGGAGGGAGTGCATGTATCACATGATACAAAGATTGCTGATGACTGCGTGTTCGGTTACGGAACTAAGATTGCCGGTGATTGCGAGATATACGACAACGTGATATGCTCATCCAATGTGATTATCAATCCCGGTTCGCGTATCGGTGACGCGGTGATGGTTTCGAGCGGTTGCCGCGTGAGCAAGGACGTTCCCCCGTATATTCTCGCAAACGGAAACCCGGTACTGTACAGCGGCCTCAATGCCTCGATTCTCAACAAACTGGGTATCAGTGAGAAGACCCAGAGCCATATGGCCAATGCTTACCGACTCGTGTTCCACGGTCAGACGAGTATCATCGATGCCATCGCTCAGGTTAAGGAGCAGGTGCCAGATGATCCGGAGATACGCAATATCGTGACATTCCTGAGCAATACCAAGCTCGGAGTGATAGGTAAGATTTAGTAGTAAAAAATCAAAATAAGAGCCATATCAAAGTCTCGCAAGACAGTATGATATGGCTCTTTTTTTATTACGTCGCTTTTTTTAGCCCAAATCGGTCATTAGATTTCTAATTCGTTTCGTCTTTATATCCGTTGTATTGCAACCGTCTTGTCGAAGGCATAGCGGGCTATGTCAAGACAAAACGGGCAGCAAGACGGCGGATAGAAAGGCGAAAAGGATGAAAAGACAATATTAATCATCTGATTTAAACATATTGGCGGTCTAATGACGATTTGGGTTTAGTATGAGGCCGTGCACGGTATGCCTTGCGCAATGACCATATCGCGTATGCGGTCAAGTTCCTCCTTCGACGCTTTTTCCAACGTCTTGATGGGTGTCTCACGGTCGATGGTGTAGACCATCACATTCTTCGGACCAATCATCTTCACCTTTTCGAGCCACGGCAGTACGTATCTGTCCGACGTGTTGTCAACGTCCTTGCCGCCCACTGTGCCCTTCATGAAGATTGTTTGAATAGAAACATGTCCTTCGAACGATTTCAACAGACCGACGATATTTTCCACATCGTATGACGGACTTGTCGGCCGATCCACCGTGGAGATGTATTCCATGTCGACGGTATCGAGTTTCAGTATGTTGTTGTCGACCCTCATCAGTGCCTCGTGCACCTCCTTGCGGTGGATGAAAGTGGAATTGCTGAGTACCGAAATCTTCGCTTCAGGGAAATACTTGTCCCTTATTTTAATCGTGTCGTCTATTATCTCGGCAAATCCGGGATGCCCCGTCGGTTCGCCGTTGCCTGCAAATGTCAGTACATCCAGGTGTAGATTTTTCTCCCTCATGTCCTTCAATGTGCGTTCCAATGCCTCAGCCACACATTCACGTGTGGGTCGCGCAGAGTGGGGTGTATGCTCTTTGTTGAGGCCGCACTCGCAGTATATGCAGTCGAAAGTACATATCTTGCCATCGGCCGGTTGCAGATTTATCCCTAAAGAGATGCCGAGCCGTCGGCTGTGAACAGGTCCGAAAATCGGAGATTGATATAAAATCGTAGACATCTTATAATTGTTTTGTTTATTCCGTTTTTGTTTGTTGATTGCCATGCCCGTACCTATGGATTTAGTACAAAGCCTTTGTACTGTTGGTACAGGAACTTTGTACGGACGGTACATGGGCTTTGTACTGACCGTACAAGAACCCTGTACGATTTTGTACACGTACAAATGATTTTACCGCCGATATTTATTGCAAAGTTGATACAAAGATAGTGAAAGGTGAGCGCAATGACAAACGAAAAAAAGATTTTTTTCAGTTTGGCATTGCCGAGCCGCATCCTGTCTTATACAAAGATATACAATTTTATATTTTTCTGCTTGTTAATAGTAGTTAAACTGTTGCCAGCCCGCAGTTTTTTTTGTTACTTTGCAGCAAAATTGGTATATTATAGCCTATTTGTAGATGAGAAAGAAAAAAAACACATCTCGTGACCGTCACGGACTGCAAGCCGTGACATTATGTATAAGCACGGCATTGGTTCTGATTTTATTGGGTCTGGTGGTCTTTTCGGTTCTTACGACGCGTAAATTATCATCGTATGTCAAGCAGAATATCGTTGTGACAATGATTTTGCAGGATGATATGACTGATACGGAGGCACAGAAATTCTGCAACCGACTCAAGCATATCCACTATATCAACAAACTTGAATACGTGAGCAAGGAGCAGGCTCTCAAGGACGGAATAAAGGCTTTGGGTACTGACCCGCGCGAGTTTGTGGATGAAAATCCGTTCCTTTCGTCCATTGAGGTAACCCTCCAGGCCGACTATGCCAACAATGACTCTCTCTCGTTCATATCCCGCGAGCTCAAGAGTTTTCCTAAGGTGACCGAGGTGAAATATCAGAAGGATCTCATCGAAAAGGTGAATACCAATCTTGCCAAAATCAGTATCGTGTTGCTGGCGCTTGCCATCTTGTTGGCGATAGTGTCGTTCTCGCTCATCAACAACACCGTGAAGCTCAGTATTTATGCCCGCCGTTTCTCCATCCGCACGATGAAGCTGGTGGGAGCTTCGTGGGGGTTCATCCGCGGTCCGTTTGTGCGCAAGGCCGTGGTGATAGGTCTTTTGGCAGCCATCATAGCATGCGCCGTCTTGGCGGGCGGTCTTTATGCCCTCTGCACTTATGAGCCCGACGTGCTCCTCATCATCACGTGGGACATGCTCGCAATAACCGCCGGCGCCGTGTTCCTTTCCGGAATATTGATTACGGCCATGTGTGCCACCATCTCGGTGAATAAGTTCCTGAAGATGAAAGCCTGCGATTTGTATAAGATTTAAACAGACAATAACAGTACAAATTTTTATTATGGATAAGAGAAATTATGCTTTCGACAAGACTAATTTTATCTTGTTGGCTGTCGGAATGCTGATTGTGATCATAGGATTCATCCTTATGAGTGGTTCCGGTTCGGACGAAACGATGTTCAACAATGAGATTTTCAGTGCACGACGCATCAAGGTTGCTCCGGTGGTATGTGTCTTAGGCTTTGCCTCCATCATCTATGCCATCATTCGCAAACCCAAAATCGATATTAACAAATAATCCCGATGAGCGTAATCGAAATTATAATACTCGCGATAGTAGAAGGTCTGACAGAGTTTCTTCCAGTGTCGTCCACAGGCCACATGATTATCACCCGCGATCTGCTCGGACTGGAACCCGACGACCAGTTTATCAATGCTTTCATCGTGATAATACAGTTCGGTGCCATCCTTTCGGTCGTGGCACTCTATTGGAAACGTTTTTTCCGCCTCAACCATACGCCCGCACCCGAGGGCAGTACACCCATCAGGGCATTTCTGCACAAATGGGATTTCTATTGGAAACTGATGGTTGCCTTCGTTCCGGCAGTCATTATAGGAGGTCTGTGCAACGGTATCATCGACAAGCTGTTGGGTAGCGTTGTGATTGTGGCGGTCATGCTTGTTGTCGGAGGTGTGTTCATGCTCTTTTGCGACAAGCTGTTCAATAAAGGCTCCGAATCCAATGCTCTGACCGAGAAACGCGCACTGCGCATCGGATTGTTTCAGTGCATAGCCATGATACCGGGTGTATCGCGCTCGATGGCAACCATTGTCGGTGGCATGAGTCAGGGTCTCACGCGCAAGCGGGCGGCCGAATTCTCATTCTTCCTCGCCGTCCCCACCATGTTTGCAGCCACATGTCTCGATGTGCTGAAACTGTTTCTGCATGGCGGCATCGACACTCTGGCGTCCCACGTACCAAGTCTGTTGCTCGGATGCGTGGTAGCTTTCATCGTGGCTTTGCTTGCCATCAAGGGATTTGTCAATTTCCTCACCAAGTACGGTTTTCGCGCATTTGGAGTTTATCGCATCATCATCGGAGGCGCCATCCTGTTGTGGATACTCTCCGGACATCAATTGGTAATGGTCGACTGATGAATTTTATACAAGGTGAAATCATAGCGGTCAACAAGCCGTACGGCATGTCCAGCTTCGGCGCTTTGGCCCGTGTGCGCTATCTGATATCTCGCCGTCTCGGTGTGAAACGTGTCAAGACAGGCCATGCCGGCACCCTCGACCCTTTGGCCACAGGTGTGCTCGTGCTCTGTACAGGGCGCGCCACAAAGCGCATAGAGGAACTGCAAGGTCACTCCAAAGAGTACACGGCCACATTTCAACTCGGTGCCACAACCCCCAGTTATGATATGGAGCACGAGGTGAACGCCACTTATCCCACGTCACACATCACCGAGGAATACATCAGACAGGTGCTCCGCACGTTCGAGGGAGACATCATGCAGGTGCCGCCTTCGTACAGTGCATGCAAGATAAACGGCGACCGCGCCTACATGCTCAAACGCAAAGGCAAAGAGGTGCAACTTGAACCCAAACCCATACGCATCGACTCTATCGACCTCATCGGTTTCGATGCCGAGACCATGCAGCTCCGTCTGCGTATCAACTGCGGCAAAGGTACATACATCCGAGCCCTCGCCCGAGATATCGGACGGGCATTGGAGAGCGGCGCTTATCTCACGGCGCTCTGTCGCACCCGTGTTGGTGACATACGCATTGACGATTGTCTCAATCTCGACGAGATAGAAGAGTGGTTGGACAAACAACAAATAGAACATAACGCAGAATAAATATAATGAAGTTATCACAGTTTAAATTCAAATTACCTGAAGAGCAAATCGCACTCTATCCGCACAGCATCGTGCGCGAATACAAGAACGATAAAGGTGAAACAGAATCTTTCCGAGTGACCCGCCGCGATGAATGTAGGCTGATGGTGCTCCATAAGAAGTCGCAGACCATCGAGATGTACAAGAAAGATGCCGATGGCAACCCTATCGAGGGAGACTATCTCGATTTCCGCAATGTGCTCGACTATTTCGACGAGCACGACACGTTCATCTTCAATGATACCAAAGTTTTCCCCGCTCGTCTGTATGGTACGAAAGAGAAAACCGATGCCAAGATTGAGGTGTTCCTCCTGCGTGAGCTCAACGAAGAGATGCGTCTGTGGGACGTGCTGGTCGAACCGGCCCGCAAGATACGTATCGGCAACAAACTGTTTTTCGACGACAGCGGCACTATGGTGGCCGAGGTCATCGACAATACCACCAGTCGCGGACGCACACTGCGGTTCCTCTATGACTGTCCGCACGACGAATTCAAACGTGAGCTTTACTCTTTAGGCGAGGCTCCGCTGCCGCGATATATCATCGATAAACGCGATGTGCATCACGGCACAGAGGAAGATTTCAATGATTTCCAGTGTGTTTTTGCAAAGAACGAAGGCGCTGTCACTGCTCCGGCAACAGGACTTCATTTCAGTCGTGAACTCTTGAAGCGTATGGAAATCAAGGGTATCAATTTCTCATACATCACCCTGCATTGCGGACTCGGCAATTTTCATGACATCGAGGTGGAAGATCTCACCAAACACAAAATGGACTCCGAGCAGATGTTCATCGGTCCGGAGGCGTGCAGCATAGTCAATAAGACCAAGCAGGAGGGCCACCGCGTATGCGCCGTGGGCACCAGTGTGGTTAAGGCTACGGAGACAGCCGTGGGCACTGACGGCTTGCTCAAGGAGTATGCGGGATGGACTAACAAGTTCATCTTCCCTCCCTACGATTTCGGATTGGCCGATTCGATGATATCCAATTTCTATCATCCTTACTCCACATTGCTCATGGAGACAGCCGCTTTCGGCGGTTACGACTTTGTGATGGAGGCCTATAACCTCGCCGTCAAGCACGGATACATGTTCGGATGCTATGGCGACGCATTGCTAATAGTCAACGATTGATTATCGCAAACACAATTATTATCTCACTGATATGAAATAACAGGAGCATGTTTTTACACTCATGCTCCTTTTCTTTTCATACATCCGCTTATGCAAACAGACCATATCCACAGAGTATTTCTATCCCTCGGATCCAATCTCGGCGACCGAAGTCGGGCGCTGGATTGCGCCATCGACCTGATAAACCGACAAATAGGACCGGTCAAGCGATGCTCGTCCTACATTGAAACCGAGCCGTGGGGATTTGTCTCCGACAACATATTTCTCAATGCCTGCATCGCTGTGGATACGCAACTGTCGCCCCGCCAATTGCTCGAAACAACCCAACTCATCGAGCGACAACTCGGTCGCATCCACAAATCCAAGTCAGGACAATATCACGACCGACCGATTGATATCGACATTCTGCTCTATGACCATCTGTCGATCGACGAGCCCGGACTCACCATCCCGCATCCCATGATGTTTGAGCGAGACTTTGTAATGCGCCCGTTGTCGGAGATTCTCGACATCGAAAAACTCTCGCGGCCATAGACACAGGCTCCTATCTCACTAACGGCTGGATGTTTCCTTTTTTTTCAACTGAATGGTAGTATCGCGAAAATCAGTGTTGAGACAAACGCATTACGGTACATTCCCTGAGCAGTATCTTTTTCCCGTTTTTGTTTTGTCAATATTTAGTCAAAGCCAAAATGCATAAAATACCTTAGTGGGACATTCATGATTTGATTAGGTTATCTTTCTTTGATTTTGGGGATTTTTTACGTATTTTTGTATTCCGAAACCAAAGATACACTATGTTCAGCAAAAACAAGACATCAGGCTTATCGGCTCTATTGCTCGTCATCGCCATCATGATGGCCTGCAATGAATATAAACCTTCGCGGGAACGAGGTTTCGATATCGTAGGTGCGTGGGAGTTGGTGCGCATAGAGCATCCGGACGGCAGAGTGGAAACTATGAATATGGGCAAATATACACGTTGTAAGATTTATGATGCCGACAGTACATATTTCTCCGTCGAGTTTCTGACAGATGGCGCCCAGGTGATTGTCATTCCGCACGAGATGGCACGCTATACTTTGGATGACAGTCTTTACATCGAGAATGGGCGTCCAACGCCTTTTCGGATAATCAACGACACCACGATGACCACCTTTTGGGACGGATACACAGAGGTGATGATCAAGGCCACGTCAATGACTGAATCGCGCAAGAAAGAGATTCGCGACATAGTGCGTACGTATTTCAATTCGGACATCGGGAAGGACCGCCTTTCCAGTTTCATCATGTCGACCTCAGAGCGCGAATTGCAGTCGGACAACCAACGCTTGGTATATGTCATCATCATATTGTTTTTTGCATCTGTGGCATTGGGAGTTTATTTCGTTCAGACTCTGAGACGCAAGCGACAACTTGAACGGCAGTTGCGCGAGGTACAGGTGATAAGAGACCTCATGCCCCAACCCGTGCGCAACGCCATGAAGGATACCGAGGCCAGCTTTTTCAAGTCGGAATACTACATCGGTCTGCGCCGGAAAATAGAGGCAGGAAGCAATTTCAGTCCCGAAGAGTGGAAACAGTTGGAGATGGAACTCAAGACCATATACCCCGACTTTTCCTCCGCTCTCTATCAGATGTACAATCTTTCGCAAATGGAGTATCGTGTGTGTCTGCTTACAAAGATTCGAACCACACCCACGGAGATTGCAGCTGTGTTGAAAAGGGAGCCAAGCTCTATCAGCAGCATGCGCGGACGGCTCTATCACAAAATCTTCAAAGGCAAGGGCGGAGCCAAAGAGTGGGACGAGTTTATCATGTCTTTGTAGACGCAAACATCTATCATCCAATGTCTTAAGTAAGTCGTGCAAGTATTTTGCAAGGTGCGTTTTTACGCATTATACTCGAAAGCGCACGATTTGCAAAGCTGTTTTTGTTGTAACGAAATGGTTTTAGAATAACTTTGCACCGATAATTTTAAACCTGTAACAATGAAACGATTTATAACTCTTATGGCCGTTGTCGCCGTGGCGCTCGGTATCTATGCTTTGCCCGACTGGCCGCGTAAGTATGCCACCGGCGTCATTCGTGGACGTGTCATCAATCTGCCCGAAGGCGCGAAAATGGATGCGTCTGTCTTCGGCAGTGTGTCTGAATCAAGTATAAAAGGTGAGGGCCTGCGTGGTGAATGGGACGATACCACCCACGTGTTCAGCCTGAAATGGGATATTTGCAGTCCCAAGAAGGCGTGGTTCTCAATATGCGGAGTTGACCTGACCATGCCCCTTTGCCCCGGCGATACAGTGGACATCGAGATGGATTACACGAAGGTGCAGCAATACAAGGAAGACAAAGAACGGTTGTATGAGAAAGCCGTCAAGGTGAGTGGAGCATCTTTCGCTCTTTCTCCTGAGTACAGGGTGCTTTTCGATAAACTGAACCACGACGCGCACCATTATGCCAACGAATACTTGAAAGAGTATTGTCTTGTCGGTTACGACGCTTATCGGGAGAAGGAATGGGAGAGACATCAACAAAGGATAAAGCAAATGAAAGCATCCGGACTGAAAAAGCAGGAGAAAGAACTCATGCAGTTGGCTTTGGAGGAAGGCTACATTGCCAGTCTTTACAATTATGAGATGCTGATGTCATACAGCGGTTACGATTCGGCCACGATAGCTTCCGCCCAACGCCAATTCACCGCTGTCGACCCTCACGCCCCCTCGTTGCTCTTTCCCAAGAGCATCAACGGCGCTTACATTTTCCGCACGGGACATCTTGAATATCTTGAAGCCAACGGACTGGACGATCTTCCTTTAGGCCGCTATCTTAAGGAACGCAAACAGGCCGAGACACTTGTGGCGGAGATAAAGGCATTGCGCCATGTGGAGTCTGACGACATCGACCGGCTCTCGCCCGAGTTTCGCCAACCCTTACACGAACTGTATGCGGAGATGGCGGATAAACGTGAGAAGAACGCCCAATGGCAACCCGTGGGTGGACCCGACACATGGCTGAAGCAGATAGTGGACCGTCATGGCGGCCGCATCGTTTTCATCGACTACTGGGCCACATGGTGCGGACCATGCCAGTTGGGTATCAAGGAGATGGCGAAGGTGAAGGACGAATACGAGAAACGCGGTGTCGACTTTGTCTATATCACCGACAACAGTTCCACCACCGAAGGTTTCTTTGACTTGAAACAGAAGCATCGGGGTGACCATTTCCTGTTTACGAAGAAAGATATCGGCCTGATGAATATTCCCGGATTTGCCCGGTCCATACCTCATTATCTCATCTATGGCCGCGACGGCAGGCTCATCAAGGTCATCAAAGGATGGCGCGGACTGGAGACTATGACCAAAGAACTGGACGAGGCATTAAGTGAATAGTGCCCCGGAAAATACAAACGGAATGAATATTCAGTGACTCCGGACTCCCGGTATTCATTCCGGTAGAAAACAAAAACTCCCCGCAAGGAACTGAATCTTTGCGGGGAGTTGATTTCTTTAAAGTAGCAATGAGCCTGCAATATTAACGACGCAGACCGAGAGCTTTGACAATTGCACGGTAGCGATTTACATCGCGGTCGTAGAGATAGTCGAGCAACGCACGGCGCTTTCCTACCAATTTTGTCAACGAACGAGCAGTTGTATAATCTTTACGGTTCTTCTTCAGATGTTCCGTCAAATGGGAAATACGGTATGAGAACAATGCAATCTGGCTCTCAGCTGAACCAGTATCAGAGTTAGACTTTCCGTATTGTCCAAAGATCTCTTCTTTTTTTACTTTGTCTAAATACATAGAACTTTAGTTAATTAAAAATGTATAATTGATTAATTGCAACTGCAAAGTTAGTCATTTTCTTAATTATATGTAAAAGAGAATATGCTTTTATGTTCGTTTTAACTATTTTTATGATTTGTATTTCTTGCCCGTTTCATCCGTAGCATGTCTATTTCCCTGACACAAAGCCACAATTGTGCGATTCCCGCTAATTTTAGTTATCAATTTATATGCGGTGTGAATTTTAATTATTAATTTTGCAACCGATTTTTAAGGTAGATTATGCAAGATATTAGGAATATTGCGATTATTGCCCATGTCGATCATGGCAAAACCACACTTGTAGACAAAATGATGTTGGCCGGAAAACTTTTCCGGGATGGACAGGATAACAGCGGTCAGGTGCTCGACGCCAACGACCTTGAGCGCGAACGCGGAATAACGATTCTTTCCAAGAATGTTTCCATCAATTGGAAAGGTGTAAAAATCAATATTATCGACACTCCGGGCCACTCCGATTTCGGTGGAGAGGTGGAACGTGTGCTCAATATGGCTGATGGATGTATCCTTCTGGTCGATGCGTTCGAAGGTCCGATGCCCCAGACACGTTTCGTTTTGCAGAAAGCTCTTCAGATAGGATTGAAGCCGATTGTTGTTGTCAACAAGGTGGACAAGCCCAACTGTCGTCCCGAGGAAGTCTATGAGATGGTGTTCGACCTCATGTTCTCGCTCAACGCCACAGAGGAACAGCTCGATTTCCCCGTTGTTTACGGCTCGGCCAAAAATGGATGGATGGCCGAAGACTACAATCATCCGACCGACAACATCGACTATCTGCTCGACAAGATTGTCGAAGTTATTCCAGCTCCCAAGCAGTTGGAAGGCACTCCTCAAATGCTTATCACATCGCTCGATTACAGCAGTTACACCGGTCGTATAGCTGTGGGACGTGTCCATCGTGGCACTTTGCTGGACTCGATGAACGTCACCATTTGTCACAGAGACGGAACTAAGGAACGTACCAAAATCAAAGAGCTCCACACATTCGAGGGTATGGGTCATAAGAAAACATCCCAGGTGGAGAGTGGCGACATCTGTGCCGTCATCGGATTGGAACGTTTCGAGATCGGTGATACGATCTGTGATTTTGAGAATCCCGAACCTCTGCCACCCATTGCCATTGATGAACCTACGATGAGTATGCTCTTCACCATCAACGACTCGCCGTTCTTCGGTCGTGAGGGCAAGTTTGTCACCAGCCGTCACGTCAACGACCGTCTGCAGAAAGAGTTGGAGAAGAACCTCGCTTTGCGTGTGCGTCCGTTCGAAGACACTACAGATAAATGGATTGTCAGTGGTCGTGGTGTGCTCCATCTCTCAGTGCTCATCGAGACCATGCGCCGTGAGGGCTATGAGCTTCAGGTGGGACAGCCACAGGTAATATACAAGGAAATCGATGGCAGAAAGTGCGAACCGATAGAGGAACTCACGATAAACGTGCCCGAGGAATTCTCTTCCAAGATCATTGATATGGTCACACGCCGCAAGGGCGAGATGACATCGATGGAGAGTCAGGGCGAGCGTGTCAACATCGAATTCGACATACCGTCGCGCGGAATCATCGGTTTGCGCACCAATGTTCTCACCGCCAGTCAGGGCGAAGCCATCATGGCGCATCGCTACAAGGAATATCAGCCGTTCAAGGGTGAGCTCGTGCGCCGCGTCAATGGTTCGATGATAGCTCTCGAAACAGGTACCGCCTACGCTTACAGCATCGACAAACTGCAAGACCGAGGCAAGTTCTTCATCGATCCGGGTGAGGAGGTCTACTACGGACAAGTAGTGGGCGAGCATGTTCACGACAACGATCTGGTCATCAATGTGACGAAGGCCAAGCAGCTCACCAACGTGCGAGCCAGCGGCTCCGATGAGAAAGCCCGTGTCATACCGAAGACTGTGATGAGTCTCGAGGAATGCCTTGAGTATATCAAGGAAGACGAACTCGTTGAGGTGACTCCCAAGAGTATGCGTATTCGGAAAATCATCCTCGATCATATGGAACGCAAACGCGCCAACAAAGACAACAACTAATCTCATATACAAACAAAGAATGGCGGAAGCTCCACACGGGTTTCCGCCATTCTTTGTGTACAGTCCTTTTTCCCAAATCAAAATACGGACCTGCTTCAGAAATATCATCGATTATGCAATATGTTTTATACTATGTGCCGCGTTTTTCGTATTAATGACAAATATACCTTATTCTATTTGCCAAATTCAAAAAAATAGACTAATTTAGCAGACAAATATCGAGAAACTTAATAATTATAAAAACAATTAAATTATCTTAAGAAGAAATGAGAAGAATTAAAAGTTTGCAACTGTTTCTCATGCTTGTACTCTTTCTGCCAATGAAATTGTCAGCACAGGGAATAGATCTTTCTCAGGTTTACGAAATCAGGACTCCCGGCGGTCTTGTGCTCGACAATCAAGGTAATATGGGCGAAGGCTCATCCATTATCCTTGCCAAACCCGATACGGAGAATGCCAGTCAGGCATGGAAATTTGTCAAAGTGTCTGACGGTGTTTACAATATCGTCAACGCCACATCGTTGCTATCGCTCGACAACGGCAACGGCAATCGGGTGCAACCTCTCGTGCAGTGGGGTACGGGTTTGTCCAATCCCAACCAGTGTTGGCGTGTGAAGAAACTGTCAAACGGACGTTACACCTTCACCAGCACGGCCAGCAACATGAATATCGGTATGCGTGATGCCGCCCAGTTTGGTGAACCGGTATGCCAGGTGAAAGCCGACGCATCGCTTGAGACACAGCAATGGACACTTGTGCGTTCCAATGTCAAGGTTGCTCTGATCACTCCCAAGACATCCAGCAAGAACGATTGGGAAAATCCGCATGTGTTCGCCATCAACAAACAGCAGGGTCATGCCACCTACATTCCTTTTGCCAATGTGGAGGAGATGCAGAAAGACCCGGCTTATCGCAAACCCTGGTTGCGCACGGCTTCCAGCCGATACATGTTGCTGAACGGACAATGGAAATTCCATTGGTCTAAGCAACCCGAGGACCGACCTGTCAATTTCTTCAAGAACAATTACAACGTCTCTGAATGGGATAATATCGATGTGCCCTCTTCATGGGAAATGAAAGGTTATGGCACTCCGATTTACACCAACATCACTTATCCTTTCCTCAACAACCCGCCGTTCATACAGCCGCAGCGCGGATACACCATCAACAATGAGCCCAATGCCGTAGGCTCATACAAGCGCGAGTTTGATTTGCCGGCCGATTGGACCGGAAAAGAGGTTTACATACATTTCGATGGCGTGTACAGTGCCATGTATCTTTGGATCAACGGTACGAAAGTGGGATACAGTCAGGGTGCCAACAACGATGCACAGTTTGACATAACCAAATATGTTCGCAAAGGACGCAACACTGTTTCGGTAGAAGTTTACAGATGGTCGGACGGCAGTTACCTCGAGGATCAGGACATGTTCCGTCTCAGCGGCATCCATCGTGATGTCTACCTCGTGGCATTGCCCAAAGTGCATTTGCGCGACTTGTATCTCACATCCGACATTTCGGACAATCTCTCCAATGCCACTCTCAATGTCCGCACAAACGTTGAGAACAGCGGAAAGACTCCTTCGCAGGCATCGCTGCGTCTGACTCTGCTCGACACCAATGGCCGACAGGTGGGCCAAAGCGTTCTTTCCGCCGCCAAAGTGACAGCCGACAAGGAACTTGTACAGACCGCCTCAATCAAAGTGAACGCCCCCTCGCTCTGGAGCGCCGAGAAACCTTATCTCTACACTCTCAATGTAGAGGTGCTCGATGCTGCCGGTAACGTGACCGAGGCTACATCCCAGCAATACGGCTTCCGCAAGATAGAGAAACGCAACAACAAGATTTACATCAATGGCGTATTGACCTATTTTAAAGGTGCTGACCGTCACGACACTCATCCCAAATACGGTAAGGCCATACCTGTGGAGTCCATGATTGAGGATATCCTCATCTTCAAACGCCACAATATGAATATTGTCCGCACAAGCCATTATCCCAACGATCCGAAGATGTACGCCCTTTATGATTATTACGGACTTTATGTCATGGATGAGGCCGACCAGGAATGTCACGGCAATCACTCCATAACACGCAATCCCGAATGGACTGCGGCCTACGTAGATCGTGCCGTTCGCATGGTCGAACGAGACAAGAACCATCCTTCCGTCATATTCTGGTCGCTCGGCAACGAGTCGGGTGGCGGAATAAACACTGAAGCCGAGTACAAGGCAGTGAGGGCTTTGGACAACCGTATGATTCATTATGAAGGCCAGAACGAGATAGCCGACATGGACTCTCGTATGTATCCATCTGTCAAAAGCATGATTGAGACCGACCGCAACGGTAATGACAAGCCATTCTTCCTTTGCGAATACGCCCACGCCATGGGTAACTCCGTAGGCAATCTGCGCGAGTATTGGGACTACATCGAGAACCATTCCGAGCGCATGATCGGCGGTTGTATCTGGGACTTTGTGGACCAGTCGCTCAACAAGATAGGCGAACCTGAAGATCATCTCTACTTTGGCGGCAGCTTCGGTGATGTGCCCAATGACAATGATTTCTGCTGCAACGGATTGATAACCGGCGACCGCCGCATTACACCGAAAATACTTGAGGTGAAGAAAGTGTACCAGTATGTCAAGTTCGACTACGATTGCGCCGCACACAAGTTGAATCTGAAGAACCGCTACACATCTTATAATCTCAACGAGTTTGACCTTTATTACACTCTCAACAAGAACGGTGAGGCCGTCAAGACAGGCCACATGTCATTGCCCGATGTACGTCCTTACGCCGAGGCAGATGTCGTGATACCCGTCGATGATGTAGCTTTCGAGGACGCCGAGTATTATCTCAATGTGGAGCTGCGCCTCAAGAAGGCCGAACTTTGGGCCGATGCCGGATATGCCGTAGCATCTGAGCAGTTTGCCGTCAAGACCCGGCCCAACACGCTTGCCAAGTTTGAGTGCAAGCCGACGGAGAAACCCTTCAAGATATATGAGGAGCAGAACGGATTCCTGAGAATAGACAACGGCACGGTGGCAGTATCGTTCAACAAGAACAGCGGACAGATGACATCTCTCAGATATGGCAACCGCGAGATGCTCCACATGCAACAGGGACCGCAGTACAACTGGTATCGCTCGATTAACAACGACCCGCGTGAATGGCAGGATACAAAGATTGTGGTCAAGGATTTCAAGTACAAGAAACTGTCAAAGTGCGGCAAGAAGATAGAGGTGACAACGGTTCTCGAGGCTCATGTGGGTAAGACAGTCGTGCCCCACGAGGTGGTTTACAACATCTATTCAGACGGATCGATGGATGTGAAAGCCACATTCCAGACCGGCAAGGATTTCAATTTGCCCCGCCTCTCGCTTCAGTCGATGTGGAATCCGGCTTTGGAGAACATCGAATGGTACGGCCGCGGACCTATCGAAAACTATCGCGACCGCAACAGTGCAGCCTTTGTGGGCCTCTACAAGTCTACTGTTGACGCCATGCGCGAATATTATGTACGTGCCCAAAGCATGGGTGGCCGCACCGACACACGTTGGCTCACACTCACCGATGCATCGGGTGCAGGCGTGAAGATAGCCGCCGACGGCGTGTTCGATTTCTCCGCCTTGCATTACACCGACCGCGACTTGTGGAATGTCAAGTATGGACACGACATCGACAATGTGCGCCGAGCAGAGGTGGTACTCAATCTCGATTGCATACAAAGAGGTCTTGGCAATGCAAGTTGCGGTCCGCAACCGTTGACCGAATACGAAATACAGAAAGATCACACCTATTCTTATCAATTCCGTATCTTACCTGTTGGCGGCGTGCAATAATTATTCATATCATACGTTTAATAAAGAGTGGGAGAAGCACATTGTGCAAACCCCACTCTTTTATTTTTGATATTAACTGCCAGGTCCGGTATTTCCCGGATGGCTTATAAAAACAATTATGAAGATGAAGATAAAGACAAAGATGCTGTCGGCAGCCCTCCTGCTTGCCGTTTCCGCGTCATCATTCGCCCAGCATGAAGTGGGCCGTTTCTCGATTATTCCCCGTCTGGGAGTGAGTCTGGCCAACCTCACCAACAATGATATGTATTACGTGCCGTCCGCAAACAATTTATCCAAATTGAAGTCGCGCAACAAGGCCGGACTCCTCATCGGAGCCGACATCGACTATCAGGCTTTGCCTTGTCTGTCTGTATCGGCCGGAGTGTACTATTCCATGCAGGGAGCACGCTATTCAGACTATCAGGAGGCGGGAGCCACAGACAAGCAGTTTGTCGGCAACAGCGACAATCACATTGACATGCAGTATATCAATGTGCCCCTCATGGCCAACCTGTATGTATCACAAGGCCTTGCGTTCAAATTGGGTGTGCAAGCCGGATTCTTGCTCGATGCGCAAAACAAGAGCGAGGTTACAGACATCACCATCAAGGATGAGAACGAAAAGGAGTACGGACGTCCTCAAAAGCTCAAAGCGGATATGGATTGCAATTCCTTCGACATCTCCATTCCTGTCGGCATCTCATACGAATACATGAACGTGATACTTGATGCCAGGTACAACATAGGTTTGAGCAATATCTACAAAATAGACGAATTCAAGTCGAAAAACAAATTTTTCACCTTCACGGTGGGTTATCGTTTCGGATTGTAGAAACGGACATTATATAATAAATAAGGTGGGACGTCGCGGCGTCCCACCTTTTTATATATGATAATATTGTTACCCCGGGTAATTCAGATTGGCCTCGGTGATGTTGTCGAGCACCTCCGTGAGATATTTCTTGGCTTCCCATCGCGCCATCGGCAGGTCGTGAAGCAGCCAGTTGCCACAGTCTTTGGGAGCGGCGCCGGGTATCTCGCCGTCGAAATCGGCCACGAAGCGGAACGTGCGTCTCATCAGTTCCACGATGTCTTTCGACTCGAGGTCGCCCCTCATGAGGAGGTAGTTGCCCGTCAGACATCCCATCGGTCCCCAATACACAATGCGGTCTTTCCACTCCTCGTCGTTGCGCAGATAGGTAGCCGCAAGATGTTCGATGGTGTGGAGTGCGCCCGGATGCAGGGCCGGTTCTCGGTTGGGCTCTTTCATACGTATGTCGAATGTGGTGACGATATCGCCGCCCACGCTGTCCTTGCGCGACACGTAGATGCCGCGCAGCAGTCGGTTGTGGTCTATGGTGAAACTTGGTATCTTGTCCATGATTTTTATTTTGTGATGTTATGAGTTTTCATTGATTATATTGCCTCGAGCAGCGAGCGTGTCACAGAGAACGAGTTCTCGGCCATGCGTTGCCAGAAATCGAAGTACTGGCTGGCCTTGTTGTCCTTGAGCGGTATGTCGCTGATGATGCGGAAACTGATGAACGCCACATCCTTCTTATGGCATACGTGGGCAATGGCGGCCGACTCCATGTCCACGGCCATTGCTTCAGGGAAATGCTCGATTATCGAACGCATTTTCTCGCGCGAGTCCACAAACCAGTCGCCCGTGACTATCAGTCCCGGCACTATCTTCGTGGCGCAATCCAGCGAGAGCGCCTTGTCTATCATATTCTTGTCGGCTGCAAACCGCTCCGGAGCCCCGGGTATCTGTCCGTAGGCCACATCGCTGCCGCAATACACGTCGTGGTAACACGTCTCGGTGCACACCACCACCTCCTGAACATTGAGCTGAGTTGATGCACCCCCGGCCACTCCGGTCGATATCACCACATCGGGGCGATATTTGTCTATCAGTTCTGTCGTGCCCATAGCGGCGTTTACCTTGCCTATGCCGCATTGTATCATCACTATCTCGTTGGCTCCTATCGTGCCTGTGATGTATGTGCGGCCGTTGTGTGTGGTGCTGTTGGCATCGCTCAACAGCGACTTGATGCATACGAACTCTTTGTCCATAGCTACGACTATTCCTATTTTCATGCAGCGATTTTTTGATTTTCAAATAATCTGCAAAATTACCATAAAGATTCTGTATCTGAAAATCTAAGTCCAATTTTCGCATTCATTTCATTTCTGAAACCGGAATTTTCGAGTAGGGCTGAAGGCCCGAAAAGCGCCCAGCCCTACATCCAATTGATATTTATTTGTTGACATTTATGAAATTTGGGTAACTATTCAGCCAAAGATGTGCGGTGTAGATGAATGTATTGAAATGTTAATTTTGGACACCCTCCCTACTTTTGATACCTTGAGGTTGCGCTCGCAAATCCAAATTTTTAACATTTCG
>CAJKQX010000010.1 GCA_905202125.1 uncultured Prevotella sp. | reverse complement strand
AGGTCTACAGGCTTGAGTGAACTCGCCTCAGACACACTCAGTGAAACACTACCATAAAATCCACTGGTTTTTACTTGAAAACCAGTGGATTTTATAATGAAAACTTCCTATTTATATATGAAGAGTAAATACTTTCAATATTTGCTCTTGCTTTTTAATTTACGAGTATAAGTGACAATCCCGCAAACTATCAGGAGAACGCCGGAGATATTTACGGCGTTGATATTCTTGAGGTTTGTCAACGAGGATATTACAAGTATAAGAATGCCGATGAAGAACAGAGGCAGACCGTAAACCTTTTTGATATGTTTTATAATAGACATTTTCATGTTGCAAATGTATGAAGATGTGCGGGATTATGAGATATGAGAGACGTAAAAATTGTTAAAAGTATGTTTATTATAGTTGTGGTCTTGGCGCACTGAATTAAAATGATTACCTTTGCACCGCATTTTTGCAAAGTATAATTTTTTTAATTAATTTTATGAATCAATACGAAACCGTTTTCATTTTAACTCCCGTTTTGTCTGATGATCAGATGAAGGAAGCGGTTGCTAAATTCAAGAAGCTTCTTACAGATAATGGTGCTGAGCTTTTGAACGAGGAAACCTGGGGATTGAAAAAAATGGCTTATGCTATTCAGAAGAAATCAACAGGTTTTTATTGCTTGTTGGAATTCAAAGCAGAGTCATCAGTAGTTAAAACTCTCGAGACAGGCTATCGCCGTGACGAGAAAGTAATTCGTTTTATGACTGTTAAGCTCGACAAGTATGCAGCACAGTATGCAGAGAAGAGACGTAACAAGTTCAGCAAAAAAGAGGAGGCTTAATTTATGGCAGCAGTAGAATCAGAAATTCGTTATTTGACTCCACCTTCAGTGGACACAAGAAAGAAAAAATATTGTCGTTTCAAGAAGAGCGGTATTAAGTATATCGACTATAAAGATCCAGAGTTCCTCAAGAAATTCTTGAACGAGCAGGGTAAGATACTTCCCCGCCGCATTACAGGAACATCTTTGAAATATCAGCGTCGCGTTGCTCAGGCTGTTAAGCGTGCTCGTCAGATTGCATTGCTTCCATATGTAACCGATTTGATGAAATAAAAAGGAGGAATATCAATATGGAATTAATACTTAAAGAAGATATCATCGGCTTGGGTTACAAGAACGATATTGTTACTGTAAAGAGTGGTTATGGCCGCAACTATTTGATACCTACCGGTAAGGCTGTCATTGCATCGGCTTCTGCAAAGAAAGTTCTCGCTGAGAACCTGAAACAGCAGGCTCACAAGTTGGCTGCAATCAAAGCTGAGGCTGAGAAGAAGGCTGAAAGCCTGAAAGATGTTTCACTGGTTATCACTGCTAAAGTCAGCGCAACAGGTGTTACCTACGGTTCTGTCAATACAAACATTGTAGCTGACGAACTTAAGAAAATGGGTTATGACATCGATCGCAAGATCATCACCATGCGCGACATTAAGACAGTGGGTGACTTTGAAGCTACAATCCATTTCCACAAAGAGGTTGAGGTTAAGGTGCCCGTTAAGGTAGTAGCCGAGAATGCCGTAGAGGAAGAGAACGCAAAAACAGAGGCCACTGAAAATACAGAAGAGGTAGCCGCTCCTGTTGAAGAATAATTCTTAGCACTGTAAAGCAAGTTTATATAAAGTCCCAGTGTATTGTAATAATACAACTGGGATTTTTCATGTCTTTATTTTGGATCATCCGAAATCTGGAGTGACGAAACGAAAACCATTGATAAACATGATAGATATCTACAAGTCGGTGTAGGGCCGCAAACTTTTGCGGCCGCAAGGGCGATTGCCACAAATTCATTTTCCTGACAGGGTATTATGTGTTTTTTCTGACGCGTAAAAAACTGTTTTAACGGATGATATGGTATGGGGATTCTTGCGGCCGCAAAAGTTTGCGGCCCTACATCGACTAATTGATATCCTTTAACCTTCTGTATATCACTCCAAATGTCTGATGATCCTTTATTTTTAGATTAGTATTGTCTCAGCGCAGACAGGAGTTCGTTGTTTTCCGTCTTTGTGCCTATTGTTATTCGCAGACAATTGTTGCAAAGACAGACGTTTGTACGATTGCGAACTATGATGCCGTGCTCGATGAGATAGTCGTATGTTGACTGTGCGTTGTCCACTTTTGCAAGAAAGAAATTGGCGTCAGTTGGGTAAACCTTTTTGCAAAATGGTAACAAGCGGAATGCATCTATCATTCTGTTTCTTTCAAGAATGATGGTTTTTATCCATTTCTCTATTTCGAATGTGTCGTCAAGTATGTCCAATACATAGTCTTGTGTCAACGAGTTGACATTGTATGGATATTTCACCTTATTAAATATATTGATGATTTCTTCCTGTGCAAAAGCCATGCCCAACCGGATAGCAGCACATCCCCATGCTTTGCTCATGGTGTTCATGACAATCATGTTCTTATATTTATTGATGTCATGTCTGAACGGTGACATTTTGCTGAAATCGGAGTATGCCTCATCGATGATAACGATACCGTCGAAATTATCCAGCACACTTATTATCTGATCTCGGTCAAGATTGTTTCCAGTCGGATTGTTGGGTGTGCATATCCATATCAGTTTGGTATGCTCATCACATGCGGCCAAGATGTTGTCGGCATTCAGCTGAAAATCCTGATTCAACAATACCGGCCGATATTCCACATCATTAATTTCGGCGCACACTTTGTACATACCGTACGTGGGTTCTATTGCTACGACATTGTCAACGCCGGGAATACAAAAACAGCGATAAGCCAAGTCGATTATCTCGTCGCTACCGTTGCCCAGACATATCTGTTCGGGGCGGACATTCTTTATCCTTGATAATTTCTCTTTGACTTTAATCTGCAAAGGGTCGGGATATCTATTGTATGGATTGTTGTACGGATTCTCGTTAGCATCCAAAAAGACATGGGCGTCACCTCCGCTGTATTCATTCCGGGCACAACTGTATGGTTGCAGTTTTAATATGTTGGGTCGTAAAAGTTGGTTAAGTGGTCTCATTTCCTAATCAGATAAAGTGTTCAATCTTACAGTCATTGCATTCTTGTGGGCTGCCAGGTGTTCGTTCTCCGCAAGGATTTCGACAGTACGGCCAATGGAAGCGATACCTTCTTTGGTAAGATGTTGGAACGTGATTTTGCGCATGTAGCTGTCAAGGTTCACGCCATTATATGCGGTTGCATATCCGTGGGTTGGCAATGTATGGTTGGTGCCGCTTGCATAATCGCCAGCACTCTCACATGCATACTTACCGAGGAACACGCTTCCGGCATTAATCACTTTTTCGGACAAACTTTCATAATCTTTTGTTGCGATAATAAGGTGTTCGGGAGCGTATGCGTTGCTGATATCCATGGCCTCATCATTGTTGTTGACGATGATAATAACACTGTTTTCTAATGCTTTAGCTGCTATTTCCCGTCGATGCAGAGAGTGCAATTGTTTGTCAATCTCGGTTTTTACTTTATCTACTATCTCCTCGGATGAACAGATAAGTACTACTTGGGAGTCGACTCCATGCTCTGCTTGCGACAACAAATCCGCGGCAATGAATTCGGGATTTCCGCTTTCGTCGGCTATAATACATACCTCGGAAGGACCGGCCGGCATATCAATAGCCACATCTTGTATGCTGACTTGTTGTTTTGCAGCCATAACATACTGATTTCCAGGGCCAAATATTTTGTATACTTTAGGTGTGCTTTCGGTTCCGTAAGCCATCGCTCCTATCGCTTGCGCACCTCCTATCTTGAATATCTTGCCTACTCCGGCAATCTTTGCGGCAACAAGAATTGCCGGATTGATGTTCCCCTCTTTGTCGGGTGGTGAGCACAATATTATTTCTTTGCATCCTGCAATCTTGGCAGGCGTGGCAAGCATTAGTACGGTGGAGAAGAGTGGTGCCGTTCCGCCCGGAATGTACAATCCCACCTTATCGATAGCGATGCTTTTCTGCCAGCAAGTCACGCCCGGCATGGTTTCTATCTTGTGAACCTCCGTCTTTTGGGCCTCATGAAATGTCCGGATGTTCTTATGAGCAGCGAGTATTGCTTCCTTTAGTTCGTTGCTGATGAGAAATTGTGCTTGATAAATTTCTTCATCACTCACCATAAGGGAGTGGAGATCAACCTTATCCAAAATTTTTTCGTAATGCAGCACTGCTTTGTCTCCACCCTGTTTTATATCTTTCAAAATAGTCCCGACGGTATTATTGAGTTGAGAAACGTCAATTACAGGACGTTTCAGAATTTCTTTCAATGCGTCTTGAGCGGGATTCTTGATTATTCTCATAATAAAATCATCTTTTCTATCGGAGTTACAAGAATGCCTTGTGCTCCCAATTCCTTTAGTTTTCCAATAATTTCCCAAAAACGTTGTTCGTCAAGAACGGTGTGTATGGAGCACCAGTCATCGTCTGCCAACGGGATGATGGTGGGACTCTTGATACCCGGCAGGACCGCAATTATATCTTTAATCCGGTTTTTAGGTGCATTCATCATGACATATTTCTTGTCTATGGCCGAGCGCACTGCATCAAAACGGAAAAGCATCTCATTGAGTATCGCGTGTTTGTCGTCGTCCATATTCCAATTTCCGATGAGCAGAGCCTCGCTCTCCTTCACTACTTCTACCTCACGCAGATTGTTACTAATCAGTGTGCTACCCGAACTTACTATATCGAATATGCCATCGGCAAGACCTATGCCGGGACAAATCTCCACGCTTCCCGTGATTTCATGAATATCGGCATTGATGCCATTCTTTTTCAGATATTTCTTCAGAATGTTAGGATATGATGTCGCTATTCGTCGACCATTGAACCATTGTATTCCTGTATATTTGAATTCTTTGGGAATGGCCAAAGACAATCTGCATTTGCTGAAACCCAGTCGGGAGATTATCTGAACGTTTTCTTCTCTTTCTATCACTTCATTTTCTCCCACAATACCGATATCAGCAACACCGTTGGCAACACTTTGTGGAATATCATCATCACGGAGAAAGAGAATCTCCAATGGAAAGTTTGCGGATTGGATTAATAATGTACGCTTGCTCGTACCGACCTTGATGTCGGCCTCGGCAAGCAAATTCATTGTATCGTCAAACAGACGTCCTTTTGATTGTACTGCAATACGTAGCATAAAAACAATTTTGATAAAAATATAAGCAAAAATAGGCCTTTTTATGGAGTTGTGCAAGAAAAGTTGTAATTTTGTAATCACTTTGTATGCGTTTGATATATTTATACATATTATTTGCAATATTATCAATTGTCGGTTGTGCTGAGCACAAGAAGAACAATGTTGCCCCGTGGGGAGATACTATATCAAGTGATACCACAGAGATGATTTCGGACAAATTCTCGTTGGCCGATATTTTGGGTAACGGGGAACTCATAATGCTCACTCTGACCGGACCGGATACATACTTTGATTATCACGGTCGTCGAATGGGTACACAATATCTTATGTGTGAGAAATTTGCACATAAGTTGGGAGTATCGTTGCGTGTGGAAGTGTGTAAAGATACCGACGACATGATAAATCGACTCAAAAACGGTGAAGGGGATATCATTGTCTATCAGATGCCACAAACTGACAATCGTTTATTGTATTGCGGATATCATGTGGATACACTCAAAACATCTTGGGCTGTCGATAAGAGTAATATAGAGTTGGCGGATTCTGTCAACTGTTGGTATCGCCCTTCCATCGTAAAACTGATCAAAAGGGAAGAAAGCAGAATGTATTCACCGCAACGCGTACAACACAGGGTGTATTCGCCGATGTTGAATGCATCAGCCGGAATAATATCTGAGTATGATTATTTGTTCCGCAAATATGCTCCGCTTGCTCGTTGGGACTGGCGCTTGCTTGCGGCTCAATGTTATCAAGAGTCTACGTTCGACCCCCGTGCTTATTCATGGGCCGGAGCCTGTGGATTGATGCAGATTATGCCATCGACAGCCGCACAGGTGGGGCTGTCTCAATCGGATATATATGATCCTGAAAAAAACATGTCGGCTGCGATACGATATATTAAAATGTTGAATGCCAAATTTCAGGACATAAGGGATGCAGACGAGAGAATATCTTTCATTTTGGCAAGTTATAATGGCGGTTCATTTCATATTCGTGACGCGATGTCTTTGGCAAAAAAATACGGGCGTAATCCTTACAAATGGAGTGATGTTTCGGAGTTTGTTTTAAAGTTAAGTGATTCACGCTTTTATATGGAACCCATTGTCAAGCATGGATATATGCGAGGAACAGAAACTGTGGACTATGTCGAGAGTATCCGGAAACGATGGATGCATTATCGCCGACAGGCAAAAGGTGGTACTGGTTTTCCGGGTTCGTCCGGTATAGTCTCACCTCAAAAGGCAAGAAAGAAACACCGTTTTAAGATTTAGACTGTCTGTTTGTCGACATCTTTATTCAATGTTCTTCAGATTCAAAGTCTCGGTCAAGGCAATTTTCCACTTGCCGTTTCTTAGTTTCGATGTCAGATTGATATCTGCAGATTGTATGAATCGACCTTCTTTACCGATGCTGTCTGCGCAGAAGATATTTTCTATGTTCATAGTCACAATGGCTGTTGAGTCATTTTCGAAGGCGATGTCTTTAATCTTACATTTAGAATTCTTGTCATTCGAATTGATGATGTTGATATCCTCTTGGGTAATATTGGAAACAGTATATCTGATCCAAACTGCAGATTCCGGAGTGCAGCATTCAATCGCTTTGGCATATTCGAAATTGAAATAACTGTTGCCGAAAAGAGTAGCATTGTCAGTTATCATCTTCTCTTCCTCGTTGTCAGAACAAGCCGTGCAAGATGAAATAAGAATCGATATGGAGATTATCTGTATCAAGCATTTGAGCTGCAATGATATATTATTTGAGATATAATTCCTTTTCATTATTTTTTCTTTCATTGTATAAACCTACTGCAAAAATAGGTAAATACTTTGTTTCTTTCATGTCTTTTTAATACTTTTGTATAAAAAAGAATCATAGATGCTCAATTTTATATCTTTTGGTAGTGGAAGTAGTGGCAATTGTTATTATCTTTTTACCGAAAATGAAGGCTTGATGATAGATGTCGGATTAGGTATCCGCAATATAAAAAAATATTTCCGCGAGTACGGATTGTCATTTCAGACATTACATAATATAATCATCACACATGATCATGCTGACCATGTGAAATCTGTTGGTGCTTTAAGCTACGAATATAATTTGCCGGTTTATGCCACAGAATCAGTACATTATGGTATAAGCAAGAATTACTGTGTGCGTCATAAAGTACAATCACAGTTTAAGAAGATAATTTCCAAGAACACTCCTTTTATTTTAGGCGAATTCAATATCATGCCTTTTGATGTGCCGCATGATAGCATGGACAATGTTGGTTTTAAAATTGAATATCAAGGAATTGTCTTTTGTATAATGACGGATATAGGACACGTCACGCCGGAGATAAAGAAGATGGTGGGCGAGGCTGACTATCTTGTGATTGAGGCAAATTATGATGCGGAGATGCTGCTCAAAGGTCCTTATCCACAATATCTTAAAGACAGAATAGTCGGTGGAAACGGACATTTGTGCAATAAGTATTGTGCAGATGTCATAGCCGAAAGTGCTTCGTCAAGACTAAAATATATATGGTTGTGTCATCTGAGTGAAGAAAACAATCATCCCGAATTGGCCAGAATAACTGTTGAGCAGACACTTATTGCAGCCGGAATGGATATTGGAAATACCGTTCAGCTGGATGTGCTGAAAAGAAACATGCCTATGGGTGCTTACTTATTGAAATAAAATATCCTATTCGATATAAATTAAAAAGGAAAAGTGAGGGATTGTCTGATGTCAGATTGTCCCTCCATTCATTTCTTTTAGAATTGAATATCGACCGGAATAAATTCTTTAGATGCAATGAGGTCAGCAGGTCATTGATTCTGATTATTCTTGAATAACCCCTTAACGAATCTTTCAATGAATAAAGAGTGTGTAATGCCTCTTCTGTTTTTCTCATGAATGTGACATTATTGTCGTATTCCATATATCTCACAGCATTGTCAATGTGAAGTATTTTCACATTATTGTCATAAAGACTTTTTCCAAACAGTACATCTTCATATCCATAGGTGGTGATTTTCTGATTAAGTAAAATGCGGCAGAAAACATCTTTACGTATCATAAAATTTGTAGTACGGAATGCTTGATACGGTCTTTGTGATCTTTGGAGTGCGGAATGTTTAAGCTCATATTTTCTCTCATACAGATATCTTAAGTTTCCCGCAACATTCTTTTCGTTGGTTTTAATTCCTCCATAAACAACTTCGTATTCCGGCTCAGTGTTTAGATATGATTTTATGAAATGAAGATTGTCTATTACTACGCCACTGTCAAGAAAGAGCAACCATTGATTCTGGGCATGTTTTCCCAAAAGATTTCTTGTGGCTGCTCTTCCTCTGTTTTCTTCTTGAACAATGTATTTGCAGTGTTCGACTTTATTTAGTTCAATTGTGTTTTCATCTATAATTGAGCGGTCGGTCGAGCCGTCATCGATAATCAGAATTTCATATTTGAGATTATCGATTGAGCTCAATTGACGTGACAATTCATTTATCAGCATGCCACATTTTTTGTTGTAAACAGGAATAAGAACAGATAATTCCTTTTTCATAGTGAGTTCCGGAGTTTTTCTTTCAGATACTTTCCTGTAACACTTTCTTTGCATTGTACTATTTGTTCCGGTGTACCGCAACATACAATATTTCCGCCCTTGTTTCCTCCATCCGGTCCCAAGTCTATGATATAATCGGCGCATTTGATGACGTCCAGATTATGCTCAATTACAATTATGCTGTGTCCTTTTTCTATTAATGTATTAAATGCGTCCAGTAATTTTTTGATATCGTGAAAGTGGAGACCGGTTGTCGGTTCATCAAAGATAAATAGTGTGGGTTCATTGCGTTCCTGTCCGATGAAATAGGCAAGTTTTACACGTTGGTTCTCACCACCGGATAAGGTCGATGAGTTTTGTCCTAATTTAATGTATCCCAGACCAACATCTTCCAACGGTTTGAGACGTTTGACGATAATCTTTTGGTTGTGCTCACCAAAGAATTCAATAGCTTCGGACACTGTCATGTCGAGAACGTCGTTTATGTTTTTCCCATGAAATCTCACGTCGAGGATGTCGTGTTTGAATCGTTTGCCGTGGCATGCGTCGCATTCGAGTTCGAGATCGGCCATAAACTGCATTTCAACGGTTATTACACCCGTTCCTTTGCATTCCTCACAGCGACCTCCCTCTGCATTGAATGAGAAATATTGTGCGGAGAATCCCATCTGTTTGGCAAGCGGTTGGTCGGCAAACAATTGTCGTATCTGGTCATAAGCCTTGACGTATGTTGCAGGATTTGACCTTGTGCTTTTGCCTATTGGATTCTGATCCACAAGTTCAATGTGCTGTATTCTTTCCCACGAACCTTCCAATGATGTATATTCGCCGGGAGCATCGGCCACTTCGTTCAGATGTCGTTTAATGGCAGGATACAGTATGCCTCTTACTAAAGAAGATTTTCCTGAGCCACTCACACCCGTTATGACATTCAAAACGTTTAAAGGAAAAGACGCATCAATACCTTTGAGATTGTTCATTCGTGCTCCCTTGATGTCGATTGTGGCCTTCCATTGACGATGACTTGTTGGAGTGGGTATTGTTTCTTCACCTGTCAGATATTTTATTGTGTAGCTTTTGGCGTTTTCGGCAGCATTATTTCTAATATCTGATATGTTGCCATTGAAAACAATTTCTCCACCATGTCTGCCTGCGTCCGGGCCTACATCTATAATATAATCTGCCGCCCTCAAGATGTCTTCATCATGTTCGACTACAATCACCGTGTTATTGAGTTGTTGCAATTCTCTGAGCACTTTTATCAGTTTTTCCGTGTCACGACTGTGCAGTCCGATACTCGGTTCGTCGAGAATATAAACTGAACCTACAAGCGAACTACTCAGAGACGTTGTCAGATTGATGCGTTGACTTTCACCTCCGCTCAGTGTATTTGCAGGTCTATTGAGGGTGAGGTATCCCAAACCTACGTCAAGAAGAAATTGAAGACGATTGTTTATCTCAACCATCAATCGTTTGGAAACATCCTTGTCGTGTTCGTTAAGCTCCAGATTATCAAACCATGTTTTCAGATTGGCTATGGTCAGTTCCACAAGTTCGGAGATACTTTTACCTCCTACCTTCACATAGTTGGTTTCCTTTTTCAGTCGGGTGCCATGACATTCAGGACAAATGGTTTTGCCCCGATATCTGCTCATCAACACTCTATATTGTATCTTGTATTGGTTCTCGCTCACCATCTGGAAAAAAGAATCGATACACACTTTGTCTTTCTTATCAAGTTTCTTTTCTGAGGGCAGACCATGCCAAAGCATATCCTTTTGCGCTCTTGTGAGATTGTAGTAATGTTCGAAGATAGGAAACTTGTCTTTTGCTGCCCTACGACAGAATTCATCTTTCCATATTCCCAATTTCTCTCCGTGCCAACATTGCACACATCCTTCGTATACGCTTAGTGTTGTATTTGGTATTACTAATTTTTCATCTATTCCCATGATTTTTCCAAAACCTTCGCATACAGGGCAAGCTCCTGCCGGAGAATTGAATGAGAACATATTGTCATCCGGTTTTACAAAGGTGATGTCGTCCGCCTCAAATCTTTCAGAAAAGTCATAACTGATATTCGAAGGCAGAAAAATTATTCTGCAATTGCCGTCGCCTTCGTAAAACGCGGTTTCAACGGAGTCGTACAATCTCGAAATAGCATCATTATCATTGCTGACACTCATTCTGTCGATGAGGAGAAACACATCATGAGTATCAATGGTTTTCATCATCTCTGCATTTCCGATGACATCATCAATTCTCATGAAATCTCCTTTATACCACAACCGCGAGTATCCTTGCTGAATCTCCATTTCGAGTTGCTTTGTGAGCGAACGATCTTCAGCAATCTTCAATGGTGATAATACTGCAAATTTGGTTCCTGTCGAATATTGTTGCGTACATTTGATTACATCCTCGGGGGTATGTACTTTTACCTCGTTTCCACTGATAGGAGAATATGTGTGTCCTATTCTCGCAAACAACATTCGTAGGTATTCATATATTTCGGTGGTCGTGCCTACGGTACTTCTCGGGTTGCGTGAGTTTACTTTCTGCTCAATGGCAATCGCCGGTGGGAGTCCTTTGATAAAATCGCATTCCGGTTTGCTCATTCGTCCGAGATATTGTCTGGCATATGATGAGAGTGACTCTACATAGCGACGCTGGCCTTCGGCATATAATGTGTCGAAGGCCAGAGATGATTTGCCGGAGCCGGAAACTCCGGATATTGCAATAAATTTGTTGCGTGGTATCTTTAAACTTATATTCTTAAGATTATTTACGCGCGCACCTTTTATTTCAATGTATTCGTTCATAATTATGAATTCATGGAAAGAAGAAATTCATCGTTGTTCTGAGTGTGTGTCATTCTGTCGTGAATGGAATTCATTGCCTCAATCGGGTTCATGTCGGATATGTATTTTCTCAATATCCACATGCGGTCGAGTGTAGTCTTGTCTTGTAACAGATCATCACGACGAGTGCTTGAAGCAACAAGATTGACTGCCGGGAATATACGTTTGTTTGATAACGAGCGGTCTAATTGCAGTTCCATGTTGCCGGTTCCCTTGAATTCTTCGAAAATCACCTCATCCATCTTTGAACCGGTATCTATCAATGCCGTTGCTATAATGGTGAGTGAACCACCGCCCTCGATATTACGTGCCGCACCGAAAAAGCGTTTGGGTTTTTGCAGTGCATTGGCATCGACACCGCCGGTAAGCACTTTGCCTGAAGCAGGTGCCACTGTATTATATGCGCGTGCAAGACGCGTTATTGAATCAAGGAATATCACCACATCGTGACCACATTCAACCATTCGTTTTGCCTTTTCCAGTACTATGCCGGCAATCTTTACATGTCTTTCTGCCGGTTCATCGAATGTCGAGGCAATGACCTCTGCATTCACCGTACGGGCCATGTCTGTGACCTCTTCAGGACGTTCGTCTATCAGAAGCATCATCAGATAAGCCTCGGGGTGGTTGGCAGCGATGGCATTGGCGATGTCTTTCATAAGTATGGTCTTACCCGTTTTGGGCTGGGCGACGATGAGAGCACGCTGACCTTTACCGATAGGTGAGAAAAGATCAACTATTCGTGTACTGAGGTTCGTGGTCGCTCTGTCTCCACACAAGTTGAATTTCTCATCGGGGAAGAGTGGGGTGAGATGTTCGAATGCTATACGATCGCGTATGTCGGACGGTATTCGACCATTGATTTTATCGATACTTGTCAGCGGAAAGTATTTTTCGCCGTCGTGCGGTGGGCGTACATGGCATTGGACGACGTCTCCTGTTTTCAGTCCATATCTTTTGATTTGCGGTGCTGATACATATACGTCATCCGGAGATGAAAGATAGTTGTAATCGCTCGAACGCAAGAATCCGTACCCGTCGGGCATCACTTCCAATACGCCATTCGTGCTTATTATATCAGAAAAGTCGTATTTGATGTTTTCTGAAGGTGCTTGTTGATATATCTGTGTCGTGTTTTGCGCCGGTGATGTCGGATTATCGAATATGTCATAAGTTGGAAGTGCTCCCTGATCTTCTATGGGCAGGTCGACGATTGGAATAAATTCTGTTCCGTCGCCCGGGTCTCCCTCCCAGATACCATCGGTCACTGGTTCTCTCTTCTCAATATTGTTGTTTTCGTTGTGAGCGTTGATTTTTGCTTGCAACTGGGCTATAAGATCGCTGTTTTCTTCTTGTTGATTACTTGTTGCAGAGAATGCTTGCTCTGGAATGACGGATTCAGCGACTTCAGTTGAATTAACGTTCGGAGTATTATCAATATCAGACTCCTTGTTTAACTGTTCGTTCTGATTTTGGGAAGATTCGACTGTAACAGTTGATTCTGTTTGTTCTTCTTGATTCTTAATTTCCTCCGAATCTGTTTCAATCTTCTGTTCCGTCTCTTTTGTGGATTTTCTCTTGCGTTTGGTGGTTGTGGCTTTCTTGGTAGTTTTTTCGGTATCAGTGGTTTCTTCCATATTACTTTCGTTAGATGATGTTAGCTCATCCTTAAAAAGAGATTGTTGTTCTGTTGCAGTTTTGCTCTTTTTCAAGTCGAAATTTTCTCCGTCTTTACCATTCACTGAGTAAACTCTGTCAGTGTCTTTTTTTAATATTCTTGTTCTACGACGTTTAGTGCCGAGAGGATTTTTGTTGCCTTCAATCTCGGCTTGTTTATCGAGAATTGCATATATTATATCTTCTTGTGTCGTATCATTATTGATTTGAATTCCGTTTTCATTGGCAATATCTTCCAACTCTGATATACTTTTAGATGATAGTTCGTCTTTGCTGTACATATATAAATAATAAAAATGTTGTAATGATTATGTGTTTCGCGAATGGAAACAATATTGTGTTAAAATTATGATGCAAAGGTAGTAAAAATAGTTTGAAAACAATACATATTATTTAAAGTATTAGACCAGAAAATTTGTCATTAACATGTGTTAACGGTTTGTTTGCGTTTAAATAAAAACGGACAAGTTTTTTGCTTGTCCGTTTGAGATATTCAAATGAATGACGAATTATTATTCACCTTTTTCCATTTTTGCTTTCAAGTCGGCGAGTGCTTCGAGATCACCAAGAGTGGTGCTTGCTGCAACGTTATTGATAGCGGGTGCAACTTCTTTCTTGTTTGCAGTCTTACGTGTGGTTGACTTAACGTTTTCTTTCGGCTGTTCGAATGTACGGCTGTGAGACAGAATGATACGTTTTGTCTCTTTTACGAATTCGATAACCTTGAACGACAGTTCCTCACCAATTTGTGCCTGTGTACCATCTTCTTTTACAAGATGTTTAGGCGTAGCGAAACCTTCGCCACCTTCGTCAAGTGTTATGACGGCACCTTTGTCCATCATCTCTGTGATCTTGCCACTGTGGACAGATCCCGGAGTGTAGATAGCCTCGTAAGCATCCCACGGGTTGTCTTCGAGCTGTTTGTGACCAAGACTCAAACGACGGTTCTCTTTGTCTATTTCGAGAACTACGACATCAATGTCGGCACCTACCTGTGTGAACTCTGATGGGTGTTTAACCTTCTTGGTCCATGACAGATCGCTGATATGTATCAGGCCGTCAACACCTTCTTCAAGTTCAACAAAGATACCGAAATTAGTAAAGTTGCGTACCTTAGCTGTGTGTTTGCTGCCTACGGGGTATTTAACCTCGATTGTTTCCCACGGATCCTCTTTGAGTTGTTTGATACCGAGAGACATCTTGCGCTCTTCTCTGTCGAGAGTAAGGATGACAGCCTCAACCTCATCACCTACGTGCAGGAATTCCTGTGCACTGCGCAGATGCTGGCTCCAGCTCATTTCTGAAACGTGAATCAGACCTTCTACACCTGCAGCTATTTCAACGAATGCACCGTAGTCGGCGATAACGACAACTTTACCCTTAACATGGTCTCCAACTTTAAGGTCTGCGTCAAGAGCATCCCACGGATGCGGAGTGAGTTGTTTCAGACCGAGGGCGATACGTTTCTTCTCGTCATCAAAGTCGAGTATTACAACATTGATCTTCTGATCCAAAGCAACGATCTCGTGCGGATCGCTTACGCGGCCCCAAGAGAGGTCTGTGATATGGATAAGTCCGTCAACACCGCCTAGATCAACGAATACACCATAGGCTGTGATATTCTTAACGGTACCCTCAAGAATCTGACCTTTTTCGAGTTTACCGATGATTTCTTTCTTCTGTGCTTCCAACTCAGCCTCGATAAGAGCTTTGTGAGAAACAACAACATTGCGGAATTCTTGATTGATTTTCACAACTTTGAATTCCATTGTCTTGCCTACGAAGATATCGTAGTCGCGGATAGGATGTACATCGATCTGACTTCCGGGTAAGAATGCCTCGATGCCGAATACATCAACAATCATACCACCCTTAGTGCGACACTTGATGTATCCTTGTATGATTTCCTCGTTGTCGAGAGCTGCATTGACACGCTCCCAGCTCTTGCTGAGGCGAGCTTTCTTGTGAGAAAGTACCAATTGACCTTTCTTGTCTTCCTGGTTTTCAACATAAACTTCTACCAAGTCACCGATCTTGAGATCCGGGTTGTAACGGAATTCAGATGCAGGGATGATACCGTCGCTCTTGTAACCGATGTTTACGACAACCTCTTTTTTGTCAATAGAGATTACTTTTCCTTCAACAACTTGATGCTCTGATACCTTGTTGAGTGTTTCGTCGTAAGCTTTCTCTAGTTCTTGCTTGCTGATGTTTACATTGCTACCATTCTCAAACTCTTCCCAATTGAAATCTGCCAATGGCTGCACATTTTTTAAATTTGACATAAATAGTTTTTAATAAATAAATTAATAAAGTTAGACTTTATGTGAATAATAATTTCAAAATCGTGCAAATTTATACATTATTTTATAAATACGAGTGTTGGTAACACTGCATAATATTGAATATTGTGATTATTTAGTAAAATTTCACACTCTTTCCTTTTTTGTTCTCATTTTTATAAGATGTGTAACTATTCAGCCAATGCTTAAGAAGTCTTGATAAACTAAGTGGTTCCTGGCTCACATTATCAAAAGAGAAGCAAATATATTCTTGAAAATTCCAAATATAAACGCAACGTTTTTCATTCAGGCGAAGCCCTAAAACTATGAAAAACACTGCGGGGTGCAACACCCCCGGGAGCGTCCGACAACAATGGCTCGGAAATGGGAATCCGCAAACTGATAGTAAAGAAGATGATATCAGGATGTTTCCGCTCGTATATAGAAGCCGAGGCCTTCCATGCGCTTCATTCATTTATACGAGTTTTTTATTGTTGTCACCTCATCCAATTTATTTAATTTTGCAATGAAAAGATCATATGAATTATAAGACAATAAACAAAAAATAATAGCAATGGAAAATTTCGAATACAAATATCCCGTATGTCAGTATTTTGGCAAGGGATGTGCTGAGCATGCAATTAAAAGAGAAATGAAGAACGTGGGTGAGAAAGTTCTTCTTGCCTATGGAAAAGAGTCGATCAAGTGCACGGGACTCTATGACAGAATATATAAATGGCTCATGGATAGTGGGAAAAAGTTATCGATTTTGGTGGTATCATGCCGAATCCCACTTATGCGAAGGTGCAAGAAGGCACTCGGATTGTACGTGATAACAACATAGATTTTATCTTGGCTGTCGGTGGCGGTTCGGTTATCGATTGCTGTAAGATTGTATCGGTACAAGCCGTGACAGATGAAGATGTCTGGGACATGTGGTATGAGCACCATTGCATACCGACAGATTTCGTGCCGATGGGAGCCATAATCACCGCTTCGGGTACAGGCGCCGAACAGAACAATGTAGCTGTAATTACCAATGAAGAGAAAAAATAAAACAACCTTTGTTCGGGGCATACCACTCTTTCGCGATTCTTGACATCGATATGACAGCCACATTGCCAATGAGACAGGTTATCAGTGGCGCATTTGATACACTGAGCCATTGTATGGAAACATACATGGGCAAGCCTCAGAGTACCAATCTTAGCGATGAAATCAATGAGGCTGTGCACCCGTGATGATATCTTCGAAATTTTGAAGGCTTGTATGTGAAATAATATTTCAGTAAAGATAATCTTGAAAGTCTGTAAAAAAATCGACTGGTCATCGTTTATTCTGCACGAATCACTCTGATGCCGATTTGTGATGGGTGTTTTTTCATATAGTTGTAAAGGGTCATCGGTTCTTCAACTACCTTTTTGTATATCATAGAAGCATTGAGAAGATGCAAACCATCCTTATGCCATACAGCAATGCCTATATGGGATGTGTCAAGGCCGGACTTGTTTGTGACGATGGCCAATATGTCGCCATCTTGTATTATATTATATAATAAGGTGTGATTTTTGATAATTTCTTTCGGAATGTATTGGCATGTCCTTCCGCTAAGCATTGTTTCTGCATTCATGATATCCTCTATCAGACGTGGATCG
Organism: uncultured Prevotella sp.; assembly: GCA_905202125.1. Lineage (GTDB taxonomy): Bacteria > Bacteroidota > Bacteroidia > Bacteroidales > Bacteroidaceae > Prevotella. The sequence goes on along the minus strand of CAJKQX010000010.1, from coordinate 26,127 downwards.
TTTTTCAATGCCGGATAAAGTTCAGGATGTTTGCTCATATAGTCTAAATGGAGTGTTTGCTTGACTGCTATCTGTGGGTCTCGGATTTTTAACTCAGAGACAAATCCTTTATCAGTGTTGCTATCTATCCACTGTGAGAAATAATGCAGACGATGAATATAAGATATCTTGCCATCATCGTATCTCAAAAGTCGAAGATAGTTGCAGAAATCGTCAAATTGTCTTTTCTTGTTTTTCACACAGAGATAGAGCGCAAATACATTCTCCACATACGTGGTGCAGTCCATCTGTCTTAGGTTCACTACAAGTTGTTCTGACGTGTTCTTATCCAATGTCTTGGCTACGTATGGAATATTTTTCAGTGACCGTGCAAAATATAATATTATATTAGTGTCGCCGGCTCGCCGAAGGCCCTGTTCTATCAGTTTAACGACTTTCAGACTATCGTCACGTCTGTATTGAATGTCATTCTGTGCGAATGCAGGGGTTGGGATAAGAAACAAAAATAATATTACGAGCTTTGACATAAAGTATTATCGTTTATCGAAATTGAAACCAATGTAGATATTCAAACTTCCAAAAAAATTGTTGGTTGAGAATTGTTTCTTTTTATAATTATATGAGTGGAGTATGGTGCTTGCTCCGAAATACCATTTAGTATTGTTCCATACTAACCCGAAACGTCCCACACCATCGATGTTAAAGTTTTTGATGGAGAAATCACGAAAAGAGAAGCTATCATGATTGACATCTCCCTTCGTGTTTTTGTATCCTAAAGCCAATGACAGCGATGATGCAAACAGCCAGTTGTGAGCGAACACCCAGTTGTATGCATAACCACCGGATACTGCGAAATCAGTATATTGTATTTTGCCGAACGTGAGATTCTTGTCCATGTATTTCTCGGCGACCTCTTCGCCGAGCTTGTCGCTCACTGTGGCATACAGCTTATTCCAGTCTATCTCCAATGTGTGCTTGGTGTATCCGATACCGACCATAGGCGAACCGCAACTGACACGTTGGACGGTGCTTTGGCTGAATGCAGCAGGGTAGGAAAATTTGCGATGATTGAATATATAGTAAATATTAAATCCTTTGATGCTTGCATTGAGACCACTGTAATTGGTATTTTTCATTTTGTCAGAGTTTACTTCATCGCTGAGATGCATACTGCGTATCTTGTAGTCGTTGCCCGTCTTGCGATAAAACAGGTCTATGCCTATCTGCGAACTGTAAAGACTGAGATCAAACTCTTTCTTGTTTTTGTCATCACCGATATGTGTCAAGTCGAATGTGTAGCCCAGGAATACCCATCGCCATCCTACGTATGGTCCCAACTTGACTGACGGTTGTGGGGCAAAAGTGATGATATTGCCGCCTTTGCTACGGATGCGGTACATCTCGTAAGTATTGGTGTTTTGGAGCATTAGTGTGTAATTGTAGTGCTGTGGTTCCACATAGTTGGTATCTACCTGACTGAATTCCTTCACAAATTGATACATACCGTTGATAATACGTTTGAAAAACGGCTTTTTGTACGACAGGCTGTCACCGCCCGCAAAACAAAAATTCATCGGGAGAAACAGTATGATCAATATTGTTTTAATTTTCATCATCTTTACAATTTGCCAAGTATGCGGTCAAGAACCCAATTCACCGGTGTGGCACTGATGCTTGTGCAATGACACACTCCGATGCCTTGCAAATCTTCGACCACAGCCTTTATTGCCGGTAGTTGCACGTGTGGAGGGTTGGGCACCACGATACTGGTGGTGCCAGCGCTTGTCACCAGTTTGATAGGATCGTAATTGTAAACTGAAAATGATAAAGTGCCATTATCCCCGATTAAGTCAATCTTGTCTTCTTTAGCACTCTGATGACCTACGAAACACCATGAACCGCTTCCGGGAATGTCGTTCTCAAAAAGGAAACATGCACTGATATTATCTTCAGCTTCATATAAATGAGCACGATTGGCACAATATCCGTGTGCACGTGTGATGACTCCGAAAATATCCTGAAGGAGATCCAACTGGTGTGGAGCAAGGTCGTAGAAATATCCTCCGCCAGCTATGTCGGGTTGCAATCGCCATGGTCGGTTGGTTGAGCTCTGATAATCGAGTTCGCGCGGTGGTACGGAGAAACGTATCTGTACATTTGAAATTGTGCCTATTGTTCCGCTTGAAATGATTTGTTTTACTTTGAGAAAATAGGGCAGATATCGTCTGTAATATGCCACAAAGCATTTTACGCCGGTCTGTTGGCTCACCCTGTTTATGCGAGCGCAGTCGTCATAGCTCGACGCCAGTGGCTTTTCTATATACACGGGTTTGCCGGCCGTCATTGCCATAATGGCAAAGGTGGCGTGGCTCGATGGTGGCGTGGCTATATAGACGGCATTCACATCGGGGTCTTCAATCAGTTTCAGCGGATCGGTGTACCACTTGGGTATATTGTGACGCTTGGCGTAGGATGCTGCCTTGTCGGCACTGCGACTCATTACGGCAACAACCGTTGAGCCGGGAATCTCGTTGAACGCCGGACCAGATTTCTTTTCGGTCACCTCACCACAGCCGATAAATCCCCATTTTATTGTTTTCATTTCGTTTTTAATTTATGTCTTATCAGCCTTTTCTATCCAATTGTCTATCAATCGTCTTGCGATACTCAGTTTCTCGGGTAGTTGTGGCAGATTGTTCTTATTGAACCATCCTCCCGAACTCAACTCTGATTGTTGTAGATGTATTTCCCCTTTCTCATATTCGGCGTAAAAGCCTATCATGAGTCCGCAAGGGTAGGGCCAGGGTTGGGATGAATGGTATTTGATGTTTTTAATTGTAATGCTCGTTTCTTCCCTAACTTCTCGTTTTACAGCATCTTCCAATGTCTCACCTGTTTCTACAAAACCGGCTACCAGACCGTAAAAATTTGTTTTGAAATTCCGGGCGTGCACAAGCAATAGCTCGTCGCCTTTACTTATAAGCACGATGATGGCTATGGACAAATGGGGCCATACCTCAATGCCGCATCCTGTACATATCTTTGATATATTGGTGTGCATTTTCATCGGAGCTCCACAAGCTCCGCAATATTGCGTATTCTTGTCCCAATATATCAATTCATGACATTGTCCGGCTTTGAGATACAATTCTTCGGATAATTTGTAGTATGATTGTCGCAGACCGCACATTTCGTAACGTTCCCCGAATGTACTGTCTTCACCTATCGTATATGCTTTTACCTGGGCGCCGTTTGTCATCGGAGCAATGTTCAATGTATGATCGCTAATCTCTGTCGGCGGTACATCTTGATAAGGTATGGTATATGATCCGTCTTCTTTTTTTTCAAGAAGTAATTCCTGTTTACGAAATACAAACCAATATGACATGTTCTTATTGATGTTTAAGTTGATGATACTGTCTGTTATTTTATATTTGCTGTACTTTCGTTAATATTTGGTTTTAATATTTTCTTTTTTGTTTGTTGAATTTCTGTTGTTTGTTTTTTTGTGTCTGCTTTGTGTTCTTTGCCTTATTGAATGAATGCGTATCTCCATAAAGCTTTTTTATCAAATCAGGCCGTCCAATCCGGTGTAGCTCGTTCTCAATTCTATGCCGTTCTTCAGGCTTGTACCAAAAGAAGAATTGACGTTGTGTCTGTTTCTCCTTTGGTGTTTTTACACTGAAAACAGGTTGGAGTGTGTAAGGGTCGTAGCCACTGTACCATGTCTCGGTGCTCACAGTCATTGGAGTGGGAGTGAAATCCTGTATTTGTTCGAGATGAAAATCAAGACGTTTGGTTATTGCAGCCAATTCTGCCATATCCTCTTCTTCGCAAGCCGGATGACTGCTTATGAAATATGGTATGATTTGTTGGTGCAGCTGATTCTCTGTATTTATCCTATCGAATATCTGTTTGAATTTCTCGAACAAGCGGAACGATGGTTTTCTCATCATATAAAGAACTTTGTCGCTTGTATGCTCTGGTGCCACTTTCAGACGGCCGCTCACGTGCTTGCATATAAGTTCTTTGGTGTATTGTTTGGCAGCCAAGTTGCTTTTTTCGTCTTTGCTTTCGTGTAGCAACAGATCATATCTCACACCGCTACCGATAAAACTTTTCTTTATCTCGGGTAACTCATCGACGGCGTGATATATTTCCAACAATTTGCTGTGGTCGGTATTCAAGTTGGGACAAATCTCGGGATGTACACACGATGGGCGCTTACACTTTTCGCATGCTTTAGTGTTGCGTCCTTTCATTCCATACATATTGGCCGATGGCCCGCCCAAATCCGAAATGTATCCTTTGAAATCTGGCATTTCCGTAATTTGTTTAACCTCTTTGAGAATACTCTCTTTGCTACGGCACACAATGAATTTTCCTTGATGGGCACTGATGGTACAGAATGCGCATCCGCCAAAGCATCCACGATGGATGTTGACTGAGAATTTGATCATCTCGTATGCCGGGATCTTCTTGTTTTTATATTTGGGATGGGGTAGACGTGTGTATGGCAAATCGAACGAAGCATCCAATTCTTCTGTTGTCATCGGTGGAAAGGGTGGATTGACAACAGTGAGCATATTGCCTTTTGCCTGTATCAGACGTTGAGCGTACATCTTGTTCGATTCTTCCTCTATATGTCTGAAATTTTCGGATTGCGCTTTCTTATCTTTGAGACATTCTTCGTGACTGTGAAGGATGATGTCTGACGCGGTGAAACCGTCGGGCAAATGTTGTTTGTTGCAAAGATACACAGTTTGCGGAATATCATGAATATCACTTATCCGTTTGCCATCGTTCAATCGTTCGGCCAATTGCAGTATCGGCTTTTCGCCCATACCGTATATTATCATGTCCGCTCCCGAGTCGAAAAGAATACAAGGTATGAGTTTGTCTTGCCAATAATCGTAGTGGGTGAGACGCCTCATGGAGGCTTCTATTCCTCCGAGTACTACCGGAACATCCGGATATAGTTTCTTTAGTATTTTTGTGTAAACTATTGTCGGGTATTCAGGCCGACAGTCATGGCGGCCGTCCGGACTGTATGCGTCTTCAGATCTCAGTCTGCGGTTGGCTGTGTACTTGTTGACCATTGAGTCCATACATCCCGGAGCTATGCCGAAGAATAGTCTCGGACGTCCCAATTTCTTGAAATCCCTGAAATCTCCATGCCAATCGGGCTGAGGGACAATGGCAACGCGATAACCCGCAGCCTCAAGTGTACGACCGATAACAGCAGAACCAAAAGAGGGATGGTCGACGTATGCATCTGCGGAAAAGAGGATGATATCCAGTTTATCCCATTTTCGCAGTTCAACTTCTTTCTTCGTTGTTGGTAGCCAGTCTGTAAGTTGATATTCTTTCATTTTACAGTTGATGGATGGGGAATAGTATTCAATTCTCGTTGTTATTCTCGCACCATTCAATATAAAGCGAGATGAGATTACGCAGTCCGAATGCCTTCATGTCTTTGTGATATATAAGATCAAGACAAAGGTCAAGTAACATCTTATCATTGCCAGAATCCGACTCAAGGATTGAACGGAGGTTGAGTCTCAATTTATCCAAGACCTGTTCGTCCACAATACCATTGCTGTCGATGAGTGTGTCCAACAATGTATATTTCTTTATTGTCTCAAGATGTTCTTCTTTCACTTCGATGCTTCTTGTTCCTGAAGCGTTTGCTTGAATTTTGTACATAATTTAATACTTTTGATTGTTATTTCATTAAAAAATCCAATATTCCGTTTATTACAAGTGATCTTTGTTTGCGGTCTTTGATGCATTCGATTGGGAAGCCCGCTGAGAAAGATCGATAATCGGAACCGCTGTATGCTACGGCTGCCGATTGTCCGTCTTGATATTGCATTGCGCAGAATGCCGAATCACAAGATTGTAGAATATCAACCGACTTGGCAGCGTAATGTTGTTTGTTTCCCATTCTGTGAATGTCTACATTCATGCCCAGGCCGTTTATGGTTTCATTAGTTGATAAATCACTGTTCAAATAATTGAACTTTAATATTTTAGACAAGAAATTTCGTTCTGTTTCGCTTTGCATGTCCATTCCTATGTATGCGCCACTTACGAGGATCCGCCCGTTTTTAGCAACATATTCGGTCAATTTCTTTTGTATAGTTGTGGTGAATGTCTTGTAATATTTTAGTGCGTGTCCATCGTTTTTTTGTAGTCCGAATATCAAATCGATGCAATCATATTGTGACAAATCGATCATTTCGCTCTCCATTGCATCTTTCGAGCAGCTTGCTATGTTGTATCTTTTAGTTTCAGCTATTGCTTCGGCATGTGTTTTCACTTGGTTGAAATCATTTCCCATAAAGAAACGACCTGCCATTTCGTCACCTCCATAACCTAATCCATTTGGTCCCTCAATACCTATTTTGTCTTTGCTGAATATTTGTTGTTGTCCGTTCCATCCCGTCGTCAATCCGTAAGCAACGCCAGGATCTGCGGCCAAATCGAATCCTTGCATAGTGCTGTTGTCAATGTTTTCTGGTGCGGACAACCTGTTGAATCCGTTTATTATGACTATGGACTTATTTGAACCGGGTGACAAATAGGCTGACAGTATTTCAGTTGGAAAACTTTCGCCGCCCCTGTTTACGGCTGTCACGCGGAAATTATACAAGACGTTTGGTTCTGCATCAAAAGTATACGATGTGGTGTTTACAATCTTGCCATTGTCAAATCCTGTTTGTGCTGTTGATGTATATATTTTGTATGATGTCGGAGTTGCGGTCGGTTCCAAGTCGTCATTAACAGGTGTCCACGACAATCGTATTTTCTTACCTTCTATTATTTCCGTCTTAAAATTGTTTGGTGCTAACGGCTGAACAATATATGGTCGTCCGTGTTGATTGTTTACAAAACGCAGTATGGTTTTATATATGGCACGTGCCATTGTGAATTTGAAATTAGGGTCGTGTCCCAATCGTAAGTCTCCGTAATTCTGATGGGATAAAGTCTCGATTATTGCAGACGGCACTTCCGGCAGTCGTGTCTCGGAATAATTCTTGTCATATAGTCCACGGCATGTCCATCTCTTGTATGTTGAGCGTAGGTCCCTGCCGATGTTTGATTGAAGAGAGAGTGCAAAATCTTTGGACATAAGTCTTGATATCCCACAATTAAGTTTTCCATCATTAAATTTTGTGGTACATATTGACAATGAGCCGATTATTGAATCACTATATGATGAATATCCGGCATCGCTGTGAATGGCGAGGCTTAATTCTATCGGTACGTTTTTGCCTTGCAATGATGGCATGAATATTGAACCACCGCCCAACCAGTTTGTCATCAACGATCGCACATTGATATCGTCCGAATAATCATCCGTTCCATTCTTTCCGTTGTAAACGGTGGATGGCGCTCCGTACCACTGCGCTGAATAACGGGCACCCTCAAGACATCTTGGCATTGTACTCGTAATGCCTCCGCGTTGGATATTTCCCATGCCTCCACCAAATCGTACGGCATCTGTCGTTACAAAACCTTTCTCTGAAGAATGATTGGTTATGACCACTCTGTTGTACATATTACATCCTTTGTCAAATTCAAAGGTTCCAAGATAAACCCAAGTGTCATTGCCCATAGTCTGGTTTACCTTAAAAGTGGTTTCTTGTCCCTTATGATAGACGATGTATTCCGCGTCTGATATGTTACCGGATGTTGACGGGTAGCTCACATAAACGGCATAAGCGGCGGATGTCGGAAAGGTGGGCTGATAGGCTACGGCCGAAACACTCTTCTTTTTAGATGTCGTTTTTGCCATTCGGGCTGTACCCGCATTAAACGGATTTTCGCCATTACTGTATGTTCCGCTATGATATGCAAATCCTTTGCCGGGACACGTCATCCACTTATGGCTTTCGTTAAATTCCGTATAAAACGGTTGTTTTTGATTATCATTGTCAATGATGATTTCTTCTGTCTGATAGTCTCTTTCGCGTGGAGTAAACACGTTTGCCCCTGCGTTCTCAAGCATAGGAATGAGATAAGGTACAATTATCGTTTGAGTGAAAAGGTCTTCCGTTGTGCCGAATAGATTAGGGCGTTGCCATCTCCATTGCGCTTTCTTTTGGTCGTAGAACATGCCGTGGCTTGCCCACAAAGATATATGTTTGTTGTATAGACCGTGAGTTATCGCGTTGGGACGCGACACATTGCAAACCCAGGGATTACCCGTATATTCTATGCCTTCCCACATATCAGGCACCTCAGCTTCCTTGTATTTGAAATCAGGAATTAGTTCCTCGATGGTGCATCCGTTTGTAATAATTTTGATGCGGTACTTATTATATGGTTTGGGTAGCAAGTGTGCAATCTTCCTATATATTTTTTTTACATCGGAATTTCTGAATTCTTGCATCGAAAAAGTAGAATTCACGTATATGGTGAAGACTTTATTCGTGTTGTCTGAATCAAACTTGAGCACATTGATATGTCCTTGTAATTCAGGATTTTTCGCTTTATAACTTAAGAAATAGTTATCCAGAATATTTTTAATGATTTTATTGTGTGTGTGTTCGTTCCCGGCTTCGGTCCAGGACAACGAGATCAAAGCGAGAGAAGCATAAATAAAAAAATGTAGTAGTTTCCTCATTTACAATTCTCCTATGGTAAACAGTTCCGGTCTTTTGCCTTTGAAATCTTTGAAATACAATTTGATTTCCTTCATATCCTCTTCGATATTACCGGATGGTTTAATACATTTTGTACACTGTATGAGTCGTTTCTCATAGTCTACGCCATACAGCAAAATCGGTATCTCTGCCTTAAAAGCGATAAAGTAAAACCCTTTTTTCCATTCTGGATTAAGTGATCGTGTGCCTTCCGGTGTGATACACAGGCCGAATGTCTTGTTTTTCTTTGCTTCGTCTGCCAGAAAATCCGTCATGCTCGTATGTTTACTTCGATTAACAGCGATACCGCCCAATTTTCTGAGAAATATCCCCAATGGCCAGAAAAACCATTCTTTCTTCATCAGAAAATTGATTCTAAGATTTTCTGCGCAAGCAAACAATTGTCCGATAATGAAATCCCAATTACTCGTATGGGGTGCCAGACAAATAATGTATTTATCGGGGTGGTTCACGGTGATATTCGTAGTCCACCCCATACGCTTATATAAAAGCCATCGGCATAAATTGTTCAACATAAGTTCTCTCAATTAAAACTGCCTATTTGATCCAATATCTCCAATGCCTGTTTGTTGAAATTGGAAATCAGGTCTTTAAAATATGTTTTTGCTTTCATTCCCGGCTCCGGATGAGACACTCTCCGGATATACTCATTATTGATTGTGACGATGGATATCAATATTGCGCCAATGTTCTCTGAATTAGATTTGTTGCCATAATGAACCGTTGCCACACATTCAGCAAACAGGTCGTTGCAGACACCGTTTATCGCATGTTTTAAATCTCTTTTGTTAGCCATAATGATGTAAATTTAATTTCCCAAAGATATAAAAAAATTATCAAATACGACCTCATATTCTAAAAAATGTTTGATTTTTAAGTTTTCTTTCTTCTTTTCTTTCATGGTGTCGTAAAAAAAGAGTATTTTTGCAGATATCAAGAATTTCATTATTAAAATAATAATAATTATTTATTCATTATGGAAAAAAGTGCATTGCAGATAGAGAGATCTGCATACAAACCAAAATTACCAAAAGCTCTTCAGGGAGCCGTTAAGGTTGTAGAAGGTGCTCCTACACAGAGTGTTGACAATCAGGAAGAGATTAAAGAACTTTTCCCCAACACCTATGGCATGCCTCTCGTTGAATTTACTCCGGCTGAAATGGCCACACAGAAGGAAATGAACGTGGGCGTAATCCTCAGCGGCGGACAGGCCCCAGGCGGTCACAACGTTATCTCCGGACTCTTCGACGAAATCAAGAAACTGAATCCCAACAACCGTCTTTATGGTTTCCTCATGGGTCCCAGCGGACTTGTAGATCATAATTACATCGAAATTACAGAAGAACTTCTTGCCGACTATCGCAATACAGGCGGTTTCGATTTGATCGGTAGCGGTCGTACAAAACTTGAGAAAGTGGATCAGTTTGAAAAAGGTCTCGAAATTATCCGCCAACTCGATATCAAAGCTATCGTTATCATCGGTGGTGATGATTCAAATACCAACGCATGTGTGCTTGCGGAATATTATGCCGCTAAAAAGTATGGCGTACAGGTTATCGGATGTCCGAAGACAATCGATGGTGACCTCAAGAACGACCAGATTGAAACATCATTCGGATTTGATACAGCCACAAAGACATACAGCGAGGTTATCGGTAACATCGAAAGAGACTGCAACTCTGCTCGCAAATATTGGCATTTCATTAAGTTGATGGGCCGTTCTGCTTCTCACATCGCTCTCGAATGTGCCCTGCAGACACAGCCCAATATCTGTCTTATCTCCGAAGAGATTGAGGCTAAAGACCAGACTTTGAATGATATCATTGAGCAGATCGCCTCTACGGTTGCTTATCGTGCTGCTCAAGGCAATAATTTCGGTGTTGTTCTCATTCCCGAAGGTCTTATCGAGTTTATCCCTGCCATTGGACGTCTTATTCAGGAATTGAACGATCTTCTTGCAGTCCATGGCAATGATTATAAGGATTTGGACAAAGACGCACAGCGTGAGTATATCCTCGCTCACCTCAGTGCTGCCAACAAAGAGACATTTGAGACTCTGCCCGAAGGCGTTGCCCGTCAGTTGTCTCTCGACCGCGATCCTCACGGAAACGTACAGGTTTCACTTATTGAAACAGAGAAACTCATATCCGAGATGGTAGGTGCCAAACTCGCACAATGGGCCAAAGAGGGTAAATACAACGGCAAATTCTCTGCTCTCCATCATTTCTTCGGATACGAGGGACGCTGTGCTGCTCCTTCCAATTTCGATGCAGATTACTGCTACGCACTCGGAGCAAGCGCTGCCCAATTGATAGCTAATGGCAAGACAGGCTATATGGCGATTGTCAAAAACACCACAGCAACAACTGATGAATGGAAAGCCGGTGGTGTGCCAATTACTATGATGATGAACATGGAAAAACGTAACGGCGAGATGAAACCCGTTATCCGCAAGGCTCTTGTTGAGCTTGAAGGCAAACCGTTCAAGGCTTTCGCCGCTCAGCGTGACCAGTGGGCTAAGGAGACATGCTACATTTATCCGGGTCCGATACAGTATTGGGGACCGGCAAGTGTATGCGACCTGCCTACAAAGACACTCACTCTTGAGCAGGAATAATCTTTCTTACATACAATAAGATATAAAGTGAGGGCAGAACAAACGCTTCTGCTCTCATTTTATAAATTTATATTATATGCCGAATAAAAGAAAATACAAACGAAAATCACATAAAAAACTTTTCGGTCTCGACCTTACCTTCTTTCGCAAACATTCACATTGGGCATGGTGGGTAGGGGCTATCTGTGGACTTTCGCTTTATGTATGGTTCTTTTATTATTTCTTTGTCAGTCCTACGGGTTTCAGATGGCGGGCATTATATGGTGACGCCGAGTATCCCGAAGGATATGAAATACATGGCATAGACATTTCTCATTATCAAGGTGATATCGATTGGGACGATTTGCGCAATGCAATGATTGAGGGATGTCCCCTGCGTTTCATCATGATAAAGGCGACAGAAGGCACCACAAAGATAGACGAGAAATTTGCGGATAATTTCTATCAGGCACGTGAGTATGGATATATCCGGGGAGCATACCATTTCTGGAGCAATAAGTCGACGCCTCGCGAACAGGCTTACTATTTTTTAAGTAAGGTCAGGCTGGAGAATGGTGATCTTCCGCCGGTACTTGATGTTGAGCACAAAAAGAAAGATCAATCCATTGAGGACTTTCAGCGGGATGTGCTCACATGGCTTCACATCGTGGAAGATAAATATCATGTGAAGCCAATCATTTATACCTATTATAAATTTAAGGAGCAATATCTCAATGCGCCCGTTTTTGACGATTACCCTTACTGGATAGCCCATTATTATGTGGATAAAGTGGAATATAAGGGTGCGTGGAAATTCTGGCAACATACGGATGTCGGACGCTTGCCGGGCATCAAAGGTTATGTTGATTTCAATATTTACAATGGCTCATATTACGATATGAAGAAACTCACGATTGGCAATCAGGACCAATCGTGGCGATAATTCTTCATTAGGAAATATGTCTTCTTTTTATTTTGTCAAAACAATGCAGGCCCAATCATCTTCCGTATTACAGCCTGTCAGCTGTAAATCATATTTTAATGCCTCGGTTTGTATGATGTCGATATCATGCTGATAAAATCCGCTGAGAATGAGAACGGCTTTATCCGTCATTCTTTTTGTGTATTGAGCAAGGTCCGAGATAATGATGTTTCTGTTGATATTGGCCACCACTACATCAAATCTTTCATCTACACCGTTCAGTATTTCGGCATTTCCAAGTAGTACGTCCATATTGTCAATGTCGTTCAGTTTGGCGTTGTGGTTGGCATTGTCCACACTCCATTCATCGATATCGAAACCCACAACATGCTTTGCACCTAACTTTGAAGCGACAATACTCAGTATTCCCGTGCCACAACCGCAATCGAGTAGCGATTTCTCTTTCATATTGCTCCTCATCAGTTCCCGTATCACCAGTCGGGTGGTTTGGTGAGTGCCTGTGCCGAAAGCCTGTCGAGCCTCAATTAGTATGTTCAATGTTTCTTTTTCCAATGCATACCTGTCCGTATGCTTGGCATCATATACGATACATTTGCCATCGATATTTATCGGGTCGAATCCATTATCCTCCCAATTCGAATTCCAGTTCTTGTCTTCTACGTCTTCTATAATATAATGTATGTCCACACCGGGCATGTCCACCGATTCCAATGCGCTGTCGAGAGCAACCTTGTCAAACAAATCCTTTTGGATGTACGCCAAAACGCCACCCTCGTTTTCTTCAAAAGCTTCAAACTGGGCATCGCCTGCCGCGGATATAACCAGATCACGCGCAATATCAAACAATTCGCCCGTACAATTTATCTTAAAATCTGCTACAAAGTATTTCATAAGACCAATAAAATGTAAATCTATGTTTTCGCATACAAAAATACGCAAATAATAGGGATTTTCCTATCACGTTTTAGGGTTTTTCCCTTTATTGGTAAAAATAAAAGCAGTATTTTTGTATCATGAAAAAGAAAATATAAACAAAAGGAGGCAAAATGAAACGAATATTATTATTATCGATATTTTCCGGAGTAATGTCTTTGTCACTGATGGCTCAGGACGATGTCTATTTCACTCCGAAGAAAGAGAAGACGGATCATGCCGCTGAGTTTAATAAAATACAGCGTGATGCCGCACGTCAGATCAATAGAAACAACCGTCAGGCGGCGCATGATATCAATAGAATGCATCGCAATCCACCGTATCACATCGGATGCAACCGCGATGTAGACGAATACAATCGTCGCCGCCCCATGCGTAGTACATATCAACCTGTTCATACCGACAGTGTATCCACTGACAGTGTCGCCAATGATATCATTGATTTTCAGATAGGCGATGGTGTTTATCGACCCGCTGCCGGTAATGACAGTATCTGTGCCCGTTATTATTCTGAAGACGCTCGGTACAACGACAATTGCTGCCGATACTATGACGATGGCTGCGATTATGACGATGATTATACATACAGTCGTAGTCTTGGTCGTTTCGATGGTTTCTACGGTTGGTACGATCCGTTCTTCTGGAATTACCGCATTGGTCCATGGGGGTTCTCGTATGGATGGTACAGCCCGTGGCATTACAGATGGTACGACCCGTGGTATTATGGTTGGTATGACCCGTGGTATTACGGATGGTCGTCGCCATGGTATTATCATGGATGGTATGGCTGGGGATATCATCATCCCGGTTATTGGCGTCCGACTTATGGATATGCCTACACGCGTCCGACCGGAACGACCAACCACTCGCGTGGAGCCGGCACATCGACCGGTCATCGCGGCTCCGGTTTCTCGGGATACAGAGGTAGTTCAAACAGCGGTTATGGCAGTTACGGCAACCGAAACAATATGTCCAACCGAAACAATGGCTTTACAAACAACAGTAATAGCAACAACCGTAACAGTTTTGGTGGTCAGCGATATAGTAACAGCACGATGTCACAACCATCATCCCGTCCGAGCTCTTCACCCTCTATGGGTAGCGGATCGTTTGGCGGCAGTCGTTCGGGCGGCAGTTTCGGAGGTGGTCGCTCCGGTGGCGGTAGCTTTGGCGGCGGTGGCCGTTCCGGTGGTGGCGGCTTCGGCGGCAGAAGATAATATTAGTATGAGTATTAACATGTAAATTCAATGAATATGAGAAATATATTTTTATCAGCAGCAGCGTTATGTCTCGTTGTTTCGGTTTCGGCACAAGAAACATACGACAATACGTCTTTGCTCAACAAAGATTTGAATGGTACTGCCCGTTACGTAGGTATGGGTGGAGCGATGGAGGCTTTGGGAGCCGACATCTCGACTATTTCGTCCAATCCCGCAGGTATCGGTTTGTGCCGTCGCAGTGTTGTCAGTGGTTCTTTAGGTGTTGTATCCCAACCCGAAGCCAAATCGTTTCGCAATGCCGACAAAACCAATATGAGCTTCGATCAGATAGGTTTTGTCTATTCCACTAAACTTATGGGACGTAACAACGGATTGAATTTCGCATTCAATTACCATAAAAGCAAGAATTTTGATTATATCCTTTCTACATCCGACAGGCTCAACAACGCTTCTCAAAGCAAGTTGTCTTATCTGAAAGGATACACCGGAGTCTTCAATCCGAAACCCAACTCCAACGGAACAATTATTGCCGAAGACGTTTACGGTAATCCTTCTTTGAGCTTCAACCAGTTGGATTATCTTTATTACAACACGGTCCTGACCGATGCAGACGGAGTTTATCGTTACAACAACGCCAATGGATATATGTTCGATCGCGGCAACACGGGCTACATCGGTGAATATAATTTCAATATAAGCGGTAATGTCAATGACCGTTTCTATTGGGGAATCACTGCCGGACTGCACGATGTACACTACAAAGGAGTAAGTTCTTATACCGAAACCCTTGTCAACGAGAACGGCACCAGTGTAGGTAATACAACTATCGATGATGAACGCAAGATCACCGGAACCGGATTTGATGCCAAATTCGGTGTCATCTTCCGTCCCGTGGCCGATTCTCCGTTCCGTGTCGGACTGTATGTCAACACTCCGATATGGTATGATCTGAAAACATCCAATTATACAAGCATAAACAACGGTTCATCAGTAGGAATGTATGACAAAGGACAAATCAATGAGGTTTATGATTTCAAACTCCGTACTCCCTGGGTCTTCGGTGTCAGTCTCGGACATACCGTTGGCAATTTCCTTGCTTTGGGTGCCACTTATGAATATTCCGATTACGGCACGACCGACACTCGCATCAATGACGGCGATTATTACGACTGGTATTGGGATGAATATTACGAGACGAGTTCGCGCGATGAGGTGATGAAATCTCACACAGAGCGCACTCTCAAAGGTGTTCACACACTCAAATTAGGTGCTGAATACAAGTTTGCCGATGCTTTCTCTCTGCGTCTCGGTTACAATTACATCTCTTCCATGTATGAGAAGGACGGATTCAAAGACGGTACGCTCGATTCATACGGCTCGTATTACAGTTCATCCACCGATTACACCAACTGGGACAGCACAAATCGATTCACCGTCGGTTTCGGATACAACTATCGTAAATGGAATTTCGACCTGGCTTATGTCTACACGCAGACCAAAGGCGATTTCTATCCATTCATGAGTTATTATCCTTCAGCAAGCGAGGATGCCGCCCTTGAGAATATAGCAAATGGTGTGAAGGTGAACAACAAACGCGATCAGCTCTTGATGACTGTTAGTTACCGGTTCTGATTAGTTCCTTTCGGGCTGCATTTCAAATGAGTGGATCTGATACCACTTGATTTGAAATGCAGCTCTTTTTCATATATACCCTTTCCAATGAAAGATGATGCTATTTTCGTGTGATGTCAATCATTCTACAAAGAGGTTTCATTTCTGCATAATTATACAAAGATATTGTATAATTATACAATCAATTTCTGTCAAACCCTCTGATAACTGCGTTATTTTGGACAAAGACTTTTCAATTTCAAAATAACGCCGTTTTTTGGAGGTTTGATTAATCCGTTGATAATCAATGATGTCACTGAATATGAAGAGTGAAATCACTTGTTTTTTGTTGAAAAACAGTGGTTTTTCGAACAAAAAACAGTGGTTTTTTGCTCAAAAAAAGGCTCCTTTTGCATTCTAAAAGGGTTCCTTTCGCATGGTCAAAGGGTTCCTTTCGCATGGTCAAAGGGTTCCTTTCGCAAAATTGTATGATTTTGAAGGTGAAAAATGGCGATTTTGAGGTATCTGAATTTCTATTTCGCGATTTTGATTTGTCAAGATTTTTTACTATCAATAATGAATATTTATGCACAAAAATATGACCTTAATTTGAATTAACCTGCATTATTCATAGGATTCCGTCGCGAGAATACCAAATGGCTGTGCATCAGTGAAAGCACAACGATGCCGATGCAGAATGTAGTAAACCCTACTTTCAAAGAGAAAGAGTGAGCACTTCGCTGAGGTGCAGTCAGTTGGGATTTGTAGCAGGAAGTTCTATGAATAATGCAGGTTAACCTGCATCACACTACATTATGAGTGAATCGTAATAATCCGGACTGAAGAATAAGAAAACAGATTGCAGCCCTACACCGACTAATTATTAATATTACGGATTTACACAAAAAAGTGCCAAACATCTATTTCGGATGTTTGGCACTGTGGGTAATAATACTTATTTTATTATTTATTTGTTATTGAAGAATTTCTTACCATTCTTGATAACGATGCCTTTGTAGGAGTTGTTCACACGCTGTCCGGCGAGGTTGTAAACATTGTTGTTCTTATTTACAGAGTTGTTGGTTGTTATATCTTTTATACCGTTACCCTCCTTATCTAAAGCATATAGCATGGGCAGAACTGTGTTTTCCTGTTTCTCAGCATATCCGCCAAATGTAGTGTATGTTTTGTCTCCCCACTGTATATACTTGTTATTGTTTGTCAGTTTGAATGTACCGTCTGCATTAGCTTCTACAGTCCAAGCTTTCTGGTTCTCGTCCATCTGGAAGCTTGCATGTGCGTCGTCAAACCAAAGATAGCGTCCGTAGCAGTCTCGTATTGAGAAACCACCTTCAAATTCATTAAAGACAAATTCATCATTATAAGAAGATTTGATTTTTATTTCGTCTACAAATCCTTCCACGTTTTGTGTTTTCAAATAATCATATTTCGAACTTTCTGCGGCAGGCATGGCATAATATGTCTTGTTGTCGCGCTGAGCTACGATGAGATATTGTTTGCCATTCTCAACCGTAGTTGCTTTCTTGTAAACATTGTAGTGCCATACATAAACGGTGCAAGTGGCATTGCCGGCCATGTACTCATCGTTTTCTTCAGATGTGGCTGTAATTACGGCTTTACCTTCTTCACTGCCGATAGTAATAACTCCCTCGCTGTTTACAGCTGCAACGTTTTCATTGTCAGAGTTGAAGGTAACGGCAGCAGTTGTTGCTTTTGTAAACGTAGGAGCGGTAAATGTTGTTCCAACTTCGTGGTCAATTGTTGTCTCTGAGAAAGTGAGGCCTGCAGATTCTTTTGTTACACCTGTGCCGTCACTAATGGTAATCTCAATAGTTGTAGCACGAACCTGATTTGACTCTGCGGTGAATTCAACCGATGAAGCAGAACCAACCCATGTACCTGTTTTGCCAGTTTTCTCATAAGTGTAACCTTCTTGTGCCTTGAAACAACCAGGACCATATTTCGTTGTTCCATTAGCTGTACAAGTAAATACAATCTGGGTGATTGTACCATTCGAAGAAGATACAGTAAGGATATTACCTTTGTAAATACGGAACTGTCCGCCGTTGTTGAGATTACCTGGGCCTGACGTTGATGTTCCTTCATCAACAGTGAGTGTTACAACATCTTTTGTAACAGTGCTTTGCTCTCCGCCTTCATAATCAGTGGCATTTAAGGTAATAATTTTCTGTGCAAACATTGAACTATACATAAGCATCAATGCAGACATTAATGAATAGCGTAAAATTTTGTTCATAAAAGTAAGTTTTTAAAATTAATATTATTACAAAGTTACAAATTATTTTGGATGTATCAATAAAAGTATGTGTTAATTCGGGTGAAAATTCAAAAATAATTTTCAGATTGTTAGAATATGGTGATTCGCCCCAATAATCCTAAATGTTAAATATTACATATTTATGTGCAAAAAATTTGGAATTATCAAACTTATGTTTTATTTTTGCGATATCATTTTAAGATTTCGATTTTTACGAAATCGTCCCTCGAGGTTGGTAGCATCCTGCACCAACCTCTTTTTTGTTTAAAATATTTGGCATTTTCGTTAAAAGTATTTACCTTTGCCAATACATTAAACGTAATAAGTACATAAACAACAAAAATAATATTGCCTATCGATATATTTTCTACTTAAAAAAGGACAATTGAAAATTCATGCAAATGAGAAATATAAATGATATGACTGACGAGGAGTTGGCTTTATCTTATATCGAGGGCAATAATAGAGCTTTTGATTTGTTGTTAATGCGCAATCAGTCAAAGTTGTATTCCTATATATTGTTTGTCGTTCGCGACCGCGAAACGGCTGATGATCTTTTTCAGGAGACCTTTGTCAAGGTTATCTCCAAACTGCATCAGCGCAAGTACACGGCAAGCGGAAAATTCGGTGCCTGGATCATGCGCATAGCCCATAATGTGATAATGGACTGGTACAGAGAACAGAAAATACAGAACATTATCGATGCGACAGCCGACAACGACCTTTCGAATATCGGCGGCAATGATGTGCTCGTCAGCAATATTGAGAATTACTATGTCAACGAGCAAATCATGAGAGACGTGCGCCGACTGCTTGACACCTTACCGGCTCCGCAGCGTGAAGTGGTGTTTATGAGGTTTTATCAACAGATGTCGTTCAAGGAGATAGCCGAGACTACCAATGTGAGCATCAATACCGCACTGGGCCGTATGCGTTACGCTATACTTAATCTCAGACGAATGGCTAAAGACAATCACATGGTTTTGCAACTCACGTGATGTTTTGGCTCAGTCTTTGGCGTTGCAATGCTTGAGACGGTGAATGGTCTCTATGGGGTCATCTGCCTTGAATATATAGCTGCCGCTCACCAAAGCATCTGCACCGGCATCGATAAGCAAAGGTGCCGTTTCTGCCTGTACACCTCCGTCTATCTCGATGATAGCCTTGCTTTGAGTCTCGTTGATGAGTTTTCTCAGAGCCTTTACTTTCTTTACGGTATTTGTAATAAACTTTTGTCCTCCGAATCCCGGGTTGACACTCATGAGCAACACCATGTCCACATCACTGATGATATCCTCAAGCATGCAGACCGGAGTGGCGGGGTTGAGGGTCACGGCTGCTTTCATGCCGGCTGAGTGTATTTCCTGAATGGTACGGTGGAGATGAGTGCATGCTTCGTAATGTACGTTCATGATGGCAGCACCCGTTTTGGCTACCTGATTGATATAGCGTTCGGGTTGAACTATCATGAGATGCACGTCCAATGGTTTGTGGCATATCTTGGCCACCGCCTCAATAACGGGAAATCCGAAAGAGATATTGGGCACGAATACACCGTCCATGATGTCCAAATGAAGCCAGTCGGCCTCACTGTTATTTATCATTTCGATGTCGCTCTTCAGATTGGAAAAATCGGCGGACAAGAGCGAAGGAGATATAATGATACTCATTTTCCTTTTTTATAATTTGTCAGTTGAGACAATAGACGTCGTTATGTCCGTTATCTTTAATTATCCGATATGTGTAAGCTATTTGTCGGATAATGTTTAATGTCTTTTCTGAAGGACTCAGATTCTCTTGTGTAAAATAATTCATAGGCAAATGTCTTTGTGTTGTCGTTATATTCTAAACGAAATGATTTTGTGTTTATTACATATATATTCAAATATTTTTTATGGCATCATATTTAATGATATTTCCATGCGATGTAAAAAGAAAAAGGTTTGTCAGATTATTGAAAAAGCGTATCTTTGTAATGCGAATCCTAAAAATCAAGAATATATGTTTATAAAATGCGAGTTATCAGAAACTGACGATATTGCAGCTCTCATAAAGCGGGGGGTGAGAATGATCGGATTGAATTTCAATTCTAATATGTCGGACTGTCTCAAAATGATAAATTCTCAAACAGGTATTTTCCCTGATTATCCGGCACGGCAGTTTGCCGACAGTATATCACAGTTGTCAGAAATGGGTGGACAATATCAATTGGTAGGAATGTTTGCCGATGATATGCCACAAACCATTATTACAAGGATTCATAATTACAATCTCGATTTCGTGCAGTTGGATGGAGATGAAAGCAGAGTGATGATAGAAAATCTGAAAAGGTCTGTCCTCCCTGACATTGCATTCACACTTGGAGTCATTAAGACTGTTATTGTAGACGAACAGACATTTACAGATGTATGTCGAAAATATGAAGGAGTGGTTGATTATTTTCTTTTCAAGCCGGATGATGGCGTATGTGATACCGATTGGTTTGAAATGGTGATGGAAAATTATGAAGGAAATACACCTTATATTATAAGTGGCGTAAATTCGACAGATGATTTGGAGATAATGGTGCAAAACAAAAAAGATGAAAGGTTGGTCGGGATAGATGTTGGCAAAGGCTGTCCCACAGGTGGTTGAGAGTAGGCGTATACGGCATACGTGAATCAAGAAACAATGCGGAGAATAATCAATGCGGACACATACATCATAACAAGAGTATGTGTCCGCATCCGATTATCCCAAATCGTCATTAGAGTTCATGGCTGTTTTGGAGATTATATTGTATGATAGGGTCTTTGTCTTAGAATTCGCTCGTGAAATGGAATTTGATATGTTCAAAATCCTGTTGTGCCATACTCAAGACATATCCCGAGTCGGCAAGGAACACATCGCGTCCTTCACGGTCTTTAGCCATGTATTGGTACTTGCGTTTTTTAAATGACTCAAGTTCTTTTTCGTCATCGCTTTCTATCCAACATGCTTTGTAGAGGTGCACCGGTTCCCAACGGCATTTGGCATTGTATTCATTCTCCAATCGATATTGTATGACCTCAAACTGCAATTGACCGACGGTTCCTATTATCTTGCGATTGTTGAACTGATTGACAAACAACTGGGCCACACCTTCATCCATGAGTTGGTTGATACCTTTCTCAAGTTGTTTGGATTTCATGGGGTCGTCGTTTTCTATATATTTGAACATCTCCGGTGAGAATGATGGCAGTCCGCGGAAATGGAGATTCTCTCCATCCGTTAAAGTATCGCCAATCTTGAAGATGCCGTTATCGGGCAGGCCGACGATATCTCCGGGATAAGCCTCTTCGATGGTGCTCTTGCGTTGGGCCATGAATTGGGTAGGCGATGAAAATCTTATTGTCTTGCCAAGTCTCACGTGGGTGTAAGGATGGTTGCGCTCAAACTTACCGCTACATACCTTGCAGAACGCGATACACGAGCGGTGGTTGGGGTCGATGTTTGCTGTAATCTTGAATATGAAACCTGTGAATTTGGGTTCTTCAGGACTTACTTCGCGCTCCTCGGCCTTCGTCGGTTTGGGTGACGGTGCTATTTGTACAAAACAGTTGAGCAATTCCTGAACACCGAAATTATTGAGTGCCGAACCGAAGAATACCGGTGCGATTTCGGCCGAACGGTAACTTTCTATTTCAAATTCCGGATAAACTCCATCTATAAGCTCGATGTCGTTTCTTAGTTGGGTGGCATCCTGCTGGCCGATATGCTGTTCGAGCGAATCGCTATTGATATCCACCTCCACTTTTTCCGTCACACGTTGTTTGTCCGGCTTGAACAAGTCGAGTTTGTTTTCATAGATGTTGTACACGCCCTTGAATTTCGCTCCTATATTGATAGGCCAAGACAGAGGACGCACATTGATTTTGAGTTCCTCTTCCAGTTCGTCAAGAAGGTCAAAGGGGTCTCGGCCTTCACGGTCCATCTTGTTGATGAATATGATTACCGGCGTGTTGCGCATACGGCAAACCTCCATGAGTTTGCGGGTCTGTGTCTCCACACCTTTGGCTCCGTCAACCACGATTATTGCGGAGTCGACGGCTGTCAGGGTGCGAAAGGTATCTTCGGCAAAATCTTGGTGACCGGGTGTGTCAAGAATGTTTATCTTGTATCCATCGTAGTCAAACTCCATGACAGAAGTCGAAACAGAAATACCACGTTGTTTTTCTATTTCCATCCAGTCGGACGTGGCTGTTTTGCGTATCTTGTTACTTTTCACGGCACCGGCTACCTGTATCTGGCCACCAAAAAGAAGAAATTTCTCTGTCAGTGTGGTCTTACCGGCGTCGGGGTGGGATATGATGGCAAAGGTACGTCTGCGTTCTATCTCTTGATTCATATTAGTCATTTAAAATATTGATACATTTGACCAGACTGTCTTCCCAGTATGGAATCTCGATATCGTATGTCTTTTTGATTTTCGTCTTGTCGAGTACAGAATAATGCGGACGGTTGGCTGCGGTAGGGTAGTCCTCTGTATGGAGGGGGCGCACGTTGCACGAATTGATACCCGCAATACGATGAATGGCTTTGGTAAAATCGTACCAACTGATGACACCTTCGTTAGAGAAATGATATATGCCCGGCACTACGCCTTTGTTGATGGCTGTCATGATGGCAACGGCCAAATCATGGGCATAGGTGGGAGTGCCTATCTGGTCGAAAATTACACCGAGTTCGCTTTTCTCTTTTCCGAGACGCAACATTGTTTTCACAAAGTTATTGCCGAATGTGCTGTACAGCCACGCAGTGCGTATGATCATCGTACGTTTGCAAGATGTAGTGGCGGCATTCTCCCCCTCGAGCTTAGTGCGTCCGTAAACACTGTCGGGACAGGTGTTGTCTGTCTCAACGTAAGGACGGTTGTTGGTGCCGTCAAACACATAATCCGTAGATATCTGTATGAACCATCCGCCACGCTTGTCGATAGCGGCTGCCAGATGTTTGGGAGCCTCTGCGTTGAGAACTGTGCAAAGGTCGACATTGCTTTCGGCTTTGTCCACTGCCGTGTAAGCGGCACAATTGACAATACCGTCGATATTATTGTCACTGACAAATTTATCTATTGCAGTGGCATCGGTGATGTCCAGCTCGTTGACATCCGTATTATAATATGTGTGTTGTGGATTTGCTTTTTCGAGCAATTGAAACTCATTGCCCAGTTGGCCATTGCAGCCGGTTATTAAAATATTCATATATAATTGTTTTAATCGTTATCGAAAATCAATCCTTCTTTTTTGTCCTTGATATAATAGTCATTAAGCATTCCGATGAAAGTGGAAATCTCTTTTATGGCGTGTTCTGTGTCAGGGCTGATAGTTTTGTTTTGAAGGCGAAGCATCATCGTTACGTAAAGTGCATTGAAACAAGTTTCTATTTCGTTGATGTCTTTATGTCCTTTGTTGCGCAACTCTACGATAAATGGCAACACCTTATAATATTCTGCATTATAGAATGGGAACTTGCTGCTTTGCAAAAGATTGTTGTGCAGTTCGTTGAGGTCCTGTATCACGATATTGTTTATCTGAATGTGTCCCTTTTCTCGTTTTCCCTCGATATTCATCATTTTTATCAGATTACCGTACCAATCGGCCATCTCTTCCTTTTGTTCATCATTGTAATTGAACGTATCGATGTATTCTTTCTTAATCCGTGACATGGAGCATCCGTAGGCACGTATCAAGTCTTCGATCTGCCACATATAGAGGATGTACTCTGCGATATTTTTTTTTCGTAATTCCTGTGCAATAAACATATTTTTGTATTATTGAATTGTTGAAATGAGCTGTGAGCGTGGACCGCATGAAACGATGCGGAATGTCAGATGTCAGTAGTTGAAAGTATAAAGATTGAAAATCGTACCGACAAGTATTATCAATGAAATAAGAATAACGAGACATCCGATGACCCTGTTGATAATGATGATGCCTTTGTTGTTGAACTGACTGCGAATCTTGTTTATAAGCCATGTCAGTCCGAACCACCAAAGCAGGGCTCCTCCTACGATGCTGAGATATCCAATCGACATCTCAAAGGGATGGTCTGGAACAACAAAAGAGAATTGCGCAAACAGCATCATAAAAAGAAATATTATCAAAGGATTGAGAAATGTGATCCAAAATGCGGTCACGCAATTGTATGCCAACGTACCTTTCTTGTTGCCGCTGATGTGCATCTTCTTTGTGGGGTTGCTTCTGAAACAATAAATACCGAAAAACAACAATAGCGTGCTACCCGTGATTTTCAATATGAATAAGTTCTGAGGGTTAGTAATCAAATCCATTACAAAACTCATGCCGAAACCGGTAAACAAAGCATAAATGATATCGCTGATTGTTGCCCCCACACCTGTAAAGAAGCCGTACCATCGGCCTTTGTTGAGCGTACGTTGTACACACAACACTCCGACCGGTCCCATTGGAGCTGATACAAAAATTCCAATTAATATTCCTTTGAATATTAGTTCGAGTATGTCTATGTGAAAAGGAAACGGCATATCAAGTGCAAAATTGCGAAAATTATACGATATGGGCAAATTTTCATCTGAAAACTTTGTGACATACGATATATTTTTAATATCTTTGCCATTGAAACTATTTGCAGGAAAATGTATAAATAATGTATTGGTGAAATACAATCAGCATATTCCGGCGCATATATTAAGTTTATTACTATTAATAATATAAAACGTAAAAACAATGAGTACAGAAACATCAATGAAACCGTATGTTATCGGTTTGGACCTGGGTGGAACAAACTCAGTATTCGGAATTGTAGATAGCCGTGGTGATATCAAAGCCACTACCGCCATCAAAACTCAAGGTTATAAAAATGTTGACGATTATGTCAAAGCCGCGGTGACCGCTCTTCAGGTTATTATCGACCAGGTAGGAGGTATCCAAAACATCAAGGCAATGGGAATCGGCGCTCCTAATGGTAATTTCTATAATGGAACAATAGAATTTGCTCCTAATCTGGAGTGGGGACATGACGGTATCGTGCCATTGGCTGATATGTTTTCAAAAGAATTGGGTATTCCCGTTGCCCTGACCAATGATGCTAATGCTGCTGCCATCGGTGAAATGACTTACGGTGTGGCCAGAGGTATGAAAAACTTTATCGTGCTGACTCTCGGTACAGGTGTTGGTTCAGGTATCGTTGTCAACGGACAGCTTGTTTATGGATGCGACGGATTTGCAGGTGAGCTCGGACATGTGATAGTAAAAGAGAACGGTCGTCCCTGCGGTTGTGGAAGAAACGGTTGTCTTGAGGCTTATTGCTCTGCAACGGGTGTAGCTCGTACTGCTCGCGAGATGCTGTCGACAACAGAGGAGCCCTCACTGTTGCGCGAGATGCATCCTGACGAAATCACATCTTATGATGTTTCGGTAGCTGCCCAGAAAGGTGATAAACTGGCACTTAACGTATATGAATTCACCGGAAAGCTTCTTGGTGAGGCTTGCGCAAACTTTGCTGCATTCTCTTCTCCTGAAGCATTCATCTTCTTCGGTGGTCTGACCAAAGCCGGAGATCTCATCATGAAACCAATTGTAAAAGCCTACGATGAAAGAGTCTTGAATATCTTCAAAGGCAAAGCTAAATTCCTGGTTAGTGGTCTTGAAGGTTCCTCGGCTGCCGTTCTCGGTGCATCTGCTGTGGGATGGGATATTTAATAATAGATTTTTAGAATTAATATAGATAAGGGTGTAACTTGAAATTGTACACCCTTATTTATTTCCGACAGTCTGAATTGATTCAACATTTAGTTATAAACCCAAATCAGTCATTAGACCGACAATGGGCATAAATGTTAGTTATCGTATTGT